>CAYRNI010000071.1:3838-11296 GCA_964425665.1 uncultured bacterium | reverse complement strand
TCGAAAGGGTTTGGCACGCCAAACCCCTACCATCAGAAACTATTATTTTTACCGACGAATTGAACGGATTGGGATAGGCAGAAATATGTATACTATTTGGTAATTTTATCTCCCCGTGATTTCGACTATAAATGAAAAAATATTTTTGTCGAGCAGATGAGTGATTTATTATTATCCTAAATAATTCTGGATTTTATATGGCTAAAAATTTTCACATAATAACTCTTTATAATGATACGACCGAAAAAATAATTTCAAGAATTATTATCGTCGATTTTTTATCCCTTTATTTTTTCCACAGCTTCCTTAAAATCCTCGAAATTGAGTGGACGCTCGATTATTTGAGCATCGGGAAATTTTTTGGATATTTCTACTTTTCTGCCGAAATCGACGAGAATAATCGCCGGTATCTTTATACTCCTCAACAGGGATTCTATATTATCTGAAATCACCACAAATTCGACATTTCCCGATATATCGATTAATTTCTCTATATCATCTTCGAGCCATCTCACAATCGGATGATATCCGAGTTTACGGACAAATTCCTCGAGAATATTTCGCTCGACAAAATTTCGATTGGCAATTATCGCCTTGGCAAGAGCGAAATTTTTCTTCCTATCGAGCATTTTGTATGTGTCCGGCTTTTTTACAGTGAATTCTTTTGCTATTCTACTCATCAGTTTTTTATCATCGATATTTAGAACCTTCGCAAATTTCAAGCCATCGAGATATACACGCAACTGAACGAGAAAATCCTCTTCATTACTTATCTCCGATATGACATCAGGAAAAATCAGGAGTTTGAATATATATCCATCCGGACTTTCGATTGTGCCTTTGACCGCCGTTTGTTTTTCCCACAATTTCTCGAGATTAACAGGATTGTCATCGGTTTCACCGCCGAGAAAATTCTCGAATGCAGAATTGAAATCGACGAGTTGGAAATCTTCATCCAAAATCGCTATTGCAATCGGCAATATCTCGAGAAATTTTGCCAATCCCTCGATGAATGTGCTTTTGCTGTCCATAATTAACCTTTGATAACGCCCAGTGGTCTCATCCGCGCGACCTTTTTCGAGATTTTTGCACCATCTACTACATCCACGACATCGGATATGTCCTTATATGCCTCGGGAACTTCCTCGTTCAAGGTATTTTTACCGACCCATCGGACATAGATACCTTGTCTCGCGAGTTCATCGGCGATATTTCTTCCCTTCGTTTTACGGACTGCCTCGTTGCGAGACATATATCTCCCCGCACCGTGGCAGGTAGAGCCGAATGTCTCTGCCAGCGAATTTTTTTCTCCAACAAGAACGAAACTCGCTCTCCCCATATCGCCGGGGATAATGACAGGCTGTCCCGTATGCCGATACTTTCGAGGAAGTTCCATCCGCCCCGCAGGAAATGCTCGTGTAGCGCCTTTCCGATGAACCAGCAATTTCCGTTTTTTGCCGTCTATCTCGTGAGTTTCAAACTTCGCTATGTTGTGTGCTACATCGTAAATAAGATTTAATCCCAAACTCTTTGCATTTTCGCCGAATATTTTTTCGAACGACTCTCTTACCCAGTGCGTAATTATTTGGCGATTTGCCCACGCGAAATTGGCGGCTGAAGCCATCGCAGCGAGATATTTTTTACCAATATCGGAATTTATCGGTGCACAGGCGAGCTGTTTATCTGGAAGGTGAAATCCGAATTTATCGAGCATCGGGACGAGTCTATGTTCGAATTCGTCGCAGACTTGATGCCCGAGTCCTCGAGAACCGCAGTGAATCATCACCGTTATCTGTCCCTCGAAAAGTCCCCAAGATTTTGCGATTTTGCTGTCGTAAATTTTGTCGATTACCTGAATTTCGAGAAAATGGTTTCCGCTTCCGAGAGTGCCTAATTGGTCGTGTCCTCTATCGCGAGCGCGAGCGGATATCAAATCTGGCTCGGCGAAATTCAGACGACCACTTTCCTCGGTTGCCGAAATATCCTCGTTCCAGCCGAAACCATTGGCAATCGCCCATTCCGAACCGCGAGAAAGAACTTCGTCCAGTTCCGCTTTGCCGAGTTTTAACTTGCTCGTCGAACCGACTCCGCAGGGAACATTTACGAAAATTTTATCGATTAGTTGTTCCAGTTTGTGTTCGATATCTTTCGCAGTTAAATTCGACCGAATCAATCTGACACCACAGTTTATATCGTATCCCACACCGCCCGGTGAAACGACGCCATTCTTTGCATCCATAGCTGCTACACCGCCGATGGGGAAACCGTATCCCCAATGAATATCCGGCATAGCGAGAGAATATTTCACGATTCCTGGAAGTGTCGCAACATTGGCGACTTGCTCGAACGCCCTGTCATCGATTATGTGGGGAAGCATTTTCCGATTTGTATATATTCTTCCGGGAACATTCATTCCAGGTTTAAAATCTTTCGGAATTTCCCATACAAATTCGCCGACCTGTTTCAAAAATGAGAAGTCGCTCATAATCTTCCCCAACTTTATTGATTTAATATACCATAATTATATAAAAAACTTTTAAAAACAAAAATATAAATGTTAATATCTCAATCGGATAATTTCTTGAATTTCTTATAAAAAACTAAGTAGGATATAATAAAAGCTAAAATCGAAATTCCAGCGAAGATACATAAAGCCCAAATTATTTTATCCCAATATATTATTTTGTGACGAATTGACATATCGATGGTAAGTATTGCGATTGCGATTAAAAAAATGACAAATATTATCGCCGCAAAGATAAGGGAATAGACGAATACATTTTTCCTGCTGGTAAGTTTGTTGACAATAATAGAAGGATATATCATCGGTAGATAGATTATCGATATCGTTATAAAAGACTGATTGAATCCATACACGAGAAAATCCAGTATGCTTTTGTTTTCATAGGTTGCCCGAAACCATGTGTATGCAAGCGTCGAAATGACGAGAATTATCGGATATAAGATTATCAGTTTCTTAAGGTTCTTTCTATCGTAGGTTATCATAATCGTTCGGAGATTAAAATTTTTCCGCTTTTTGAATGAATTTTTATTCGGTTATTACTTCTTTCGAATAAAATTTTTTGCCCCGTGATTGCATCCAAAAAATTAGTTTTAGGTAAATCGATTTTGCAAAAGATTTCATCATCCCCGCGGTTTATGAAAATGATAGCATAATTGCCACGATATTTTTTGTATAAAACTATACAGTCATCGCTCGGCGTATCGAATTTATACACATTTCCTTGCGAAATTACGGGGTATTTTTTACGAATCGAAATCAATTTTTCGATGTATCGCAAAAGTTTTCCATCCTGTTTTGATTTATCCCATACAAAACATTTTCTGCAATCGGGGTCTTTACCTCCGGTGAGACCGATTTCATCGCCATAGTAAATCGATGGCACTCCGATGGAAGTCATCTGGAATAGCCAGGCGAGTTTCAATTTTTCCTTATCATTTCCACATAGTGTCAAAAATCGAGGTGTATCGTGACTTCCCAGCAAATTGAAAGAGGCGAGATTAACATTTGGGAGATATGATGCAAGTATTGTGAAATATTTTTGAGCAAATTCTTTCGATGAAATTTTTTCGTATGCGAAGAAATCGAGACAGGCATCGCGAAATCTATAATTCATCACGGCATCGAACATATCGCCTTCGAGCCACTGCGAGCCATCTCCCCATATTTCGCCGAGAATGTATGCTTCGGGATTTATTTTCCGTATGCTATCGCGAAATTCCCGCCAGAACTCGTCGCCGACCTCGTTGGCACAATCCAGACGCCAGCCATCTATACCGAAATTCATCCAGTATCGTGTCCAATCGAATAGAAATTTTTGCACATCCGGGTTCTCGGTGTTCAAACTCGGCAGAGAACCGAAATTCCACCAGCATTTGTAATTCGGCTTGTCCACAGGTCCCACAGGAAACGAATAAATTGTGAACCAATCCGCATATTTCGAATTCGCCCCCTTTCGGATAACATCCTGAAAAGCCCAATGTTGCCTGCCTGTGTCGTGATATACACCATCGAGGATTACTCTAATTCCGAGCGTGTGGCAGGAATCGAGTAATGTTTTGAACAATGCGGAATCGCCGAAATGCGGGTCGATTTTCATATGGTCGCTGATATCGTATTTGTGATTGCTCGGCGACGAGAATATCGGATTGAAATAAATCGCCGTTACGCCGAGTTCTTTCAAGTAGTCGAGATGTTCGAGAACGCCTTTCAAATCTCCGCCGAAGAAATTGTCATATTTCGGTTTCCCTCCCCACCGACAGACATTTTCGGGGTCGTTGGAAATATCGCCATCGGCAAAACGCTCCGGAAAAATCTGATAGAATATAGCGGTAGATATCCAATCGGGTGTGTGAAAATTTTTTAGTTCCGAAAACTTTACATCGAATTTTCTCGGATAATTTAAAATTTCGCCGCCGTCGTATATTCTAAAAGCATATGAAAAATCGTTTTCACTTGGGCAAATATCCGCTATGAAATAGTCGAATGTGCCATCCATCGCATACCAATCCATATTTCTGGATTTATTCTCCAGTATGATTTGCACACTATCTACATCATCCTGTCTGGTGCGTAATTTTATCCATAGCACAGAGTCCTGTTTTGCGAAATATGGGTATCCCTGAGTGTGATAGATAGCATCCTCGACGATTTTGCCATCACCACGGAAAGCGGGTTTAGTGAACTTATCGTAATCGCCTACACGAATAACAGAATTTCTTCCACCGTAGCCATCGGGGGCAGAAAGTGGATTGTTCAAATCCTGATACCATTTATCACCATTTACGACGAACTTATATTGATACTCGCCATCTTCTAATTCTATGGTAACAGTCCAAACTCCGTCGTCATCGTCGTCGGACATAGGAGTTGCAGTTGTCGACCAGTTATTGAACGAGCCGGCAAGCGAGACCGATTTCGGAACTACATTAGGCGTGTATTCGAATGTAACCGAACGAGTTTTAGCAAATAGTGCCGCGATAGAAAAAAGTAAAAAAATTATACTAATTAAAATTTTCATTTTTCGTGTCCTCACAAATTCTGATATTCACCCCGCTGGAACCGTTTAAGATATTTTTTCTGGATTTCAGTTATACACGGATTTATTCAGGTAGCCAGATTTTCCCTTTTGCTGCGGCGAAACCCGCGACAACAGGACTTACGAGATAAGTTTCCCCAGCCCCCTGTTTCCCCTTGAAATTGCGGTTTCCAGTGGAGACTTGCACTTCACCCTCGCCCGTCATCCCGATTTGTCCCTGAGCACAACCGCCACAAGCAGGATGCGATACCACTGCTCCAGCAGAAAACAGTTTGAACCAAGTCCCACTTTTCATAATTTGTTCGGTGACGACTCTCGTAGTAGGGACAACTCGCATTATCGTATTCTCTGCGACTTTGGAATTTCCCATAGCGTTCGCAGCGGCGTCGATATCCTCGCCGCGACCGTTGGTGCAACTGCCGACGAATACCGAGTCTATCGGCGTCCCGATGAACTCTCTGACAGGATGAACATTATCGGGAGAAAACGGCGCAGCGAGCATCGGCTCGAGTTCTGTTATGTCGAAATTATATTCTTCGCTGTATTTCGCATCGATATCGGAATATAGAGGTTCATTTTGCCACTTTGGTGGAGATAGTTCCTCCAATTCTGAAAGCAAATTCTCATTCGGCGGGATTATGATAGAAATTAACCCGAGTTCCGTTCCCATAGATGCCACAGTTATTCTTCCAGCGAGGTTCAGCGATTCGATATAGTCGCCGTAAAGTTCGACAACTTTTCCGAGCAATCCGTGCGAACCAAATTTTGATAAAAGAAAGAGAACAAAATCCTTCGGTGTGACGAATTCATTTTTAGGAAATCCATCGATGTTTATCCGCACGGTTTCGGGAACTTCGAACCAAACTTTACCAGTCGCGAATGCGAATGCTATATCCCTATCGCCCATACCTTGTCCAAAAGCTCCGATTGCCCCTAATATATTATAGTGGCTGTCCGTGCCGACTGCGGTCATCCCCGGACGAACCCAGCCATCCTCGATTAGCGTATGTGTGCCGATTCCTCGATTGACATCGTATAGAGGAATCTTATGTCTTCGAGCGAAATCCCTGACGAACTGCTGATTTATCGCATAGGGGATATTGTTCGCTGGCGCGACCGTATCGAATGTAAAAACTGTTCGGCTTTTATCTATAACGGGGTCTTCTGGAAAATATCTTTGTAAGTTTTTAATTACATTCGGACCACCGAAATCTCTCGCCGAGCGAACATCGATATCGAGCCATATAACTTCGCCGGGATGTAGCTCTTTCATATTGGAATGATTGAGAAAAATTTTTTCTACAATTGTTTTCCCCATATTTTCTCTCCTGAATTTAAGTTGGGTTTTTCCTGATTTCCTCGAATTCACCTTTATCTCTGTTTTTTCTAACATTATCCCAAGTGAAATATCTTCCGTTCATAGCGATATATACACCCGGAGGCAATGTTTGAACGAAAGCAAACGCACTACCGAGATTGAAAAGTCCATCGGAACTGCCGAATCTATATGGTATCATCGCACCTGTTAATACTATGGTCTTATTTTTTATTCTTTCGGCAAGGAATTTTGCGGTCTCTACCATTGTATCAGTGCCGTGTGTGATGACAATTCTGTCTGTATCTGCTTTTAGACAATTATAGGCGATTATCTCTCTGTCCTCATCTGTCATATATAAACTGTCCACCATCATCAATTTTTTGATTTTTATATCTAATCTCAAACGCCCTAATTCGAGCATCTCATAAATATGAGTATCCTTAAAAAATAGTTCTCCCGTAAGTTCATTGTATTCCTTGTCGAAAGTTCCACCCGTGATAAAGACCTCTATTGTCATAGTTCGCCCTCGCTGAAAAACTTATTGTCAAATTATTATGAAACTTTCCCAAATAAAAAATTACTTTATCATTTGCAAGTTATTTTTATCGTTATTTTATCTTCTTTACGAACAGGGTATCCGTGTGTCGAGTATGATTGGTGGAAGTTGTGTCCTTTGGCTCGAAACCGATTACAATCTAATCTGTATCTTATTAGCGGACTTCCTGCGGACAGTATTTTATCATCGAACAAAGCCCCAACTTAAATCGTCCACCAAACCAACGCGATAATTCTATACGATGTTGGTAAAGAGACCATTCCTAACATAGTAAATCAGTGCAAAAAGATTTTGAAAAATATCTTGCTATTCAGAACTCCAAGTCGTAGATTTTTGAGAAATAATTGCCATAAACCGGCACAGGAGGAAAACAGGATATGAAATTGCGCATCGATGAAGAGAAATGCATCGCCTGCGGTGTTTGTTCATCAATTTGTCCTGATGTTTTTCAACCGAGGGACGATGGTATCGCATCGATTGTCGTGCCAGAAAGCGAACTCGACAATTTCGATTGCATTCAGGAT
>CAYRNI010000071.1:0-3738 GCA_964425665.1 uncultured bacterium | reverse complement strand
CGCATCGATTGTCGTGCCAGAAAGCGAACTCGACAATTTCGATTGCATTCAGGATGCTATCGACAGTTGTCCAACAGAAGCAATAATTTCTGAACAATGAGGTCTTACAAGCCAAAAGGTGGTTTTTCAAAAGATTTTATCGAACGAGTCATAGAGTCGACGGATACAATCGCTATAATCGGGAGATATACATCTCTGAAAAAGGCTGGTAAAAATTTTAAGGGGCTTTGTCCATTTCATCAGGAGAAAACTCCCAGTTTTTCCGTCGACCCCGACCGCGGTCTTTTCTACTGCTTCGGCTGCGGTAAGGGAGGAAATATAGTATCCTTCATTATGGAGAAAGAGGGGTTATCCTTTCCCGAGGCAATCGAATTTCTCGCAAGAGAAGCGGGAATTCCCATCCCTCGAAGACGGGTTATCTCCTCTGAAAACGAGGCATTACAGAATGCTGTGGAGACCGCATACGATTTCTACCGCAGAAACCTTCAATCACCACAGGGAAAACAAGGACTCGAATACCTGAAAAGTCGTGAAGTCGATGAAAAGTTCGCGAGAAATTTCGGCTTCGGATGGGCACCATTCCAATGGGATTCACTCGCATCGTTCATCGAGCGGAAAGGACTCGATGCTAAACCGTTTTTCAAAGTCGGGCTTCTTATTCAGCACAAGGAGAGAAAAGGCTTCTACGACAGATTCAGAGGTGGAATCATAATTCCGATAAGAAACACTGCTGAACGACTCGTAGGGTTCGCTTTGCGCTCCATTCCCGATAAATCGAATCCCGATGAAGATAAAAATAGACCGAAATACATAAATAGTCCCGAGTCTGCGATTTATCATAAAAGCGATGTTCTTTTCGGGCTCGATAGGGCGCGCAAACACATTCGCAAGATGGGCTATGCGATTTTGGTCGAAGGCTATTTCGATGTTCTATCTCTTTGGGCAGCGGGTTTCGAGAATGCGGTGGCATCGTGCGGGACGGCGTTCACAAGAAGTCACGCGAACTTGCTCGCTCGGTTCACCGATACTGTCGTCGTCTTCTATGACGGCGACGAGGCGGGGCTGAAAGCCACATACCGCGCAATAGAGCCGCTTCTCAAACAGGAAATGTTAGTTAAAATATCCCGTCCGCCCAAAAATCTCGACCCCGATAATGTCGCAAGACAATGGGCTAAAGAGAAAACCGCCGAACTTATAGAAAATGCACGAGATTGGTTCGATTTCTCATCGGAGGTGGCGAGGGAAAGCGGTCTGTTTGACAGTGTGGAGGGCAAGTTTCGATTCGCGGATAGAATCGCACCTTATATAATCGCACTCGGCGATAGCCTTCTCGGTTCGCTATACACCAAAAGATTGGCAAAATTGCTCGATGTATCGAAGGACCAAATTATCGGTCGGATGAAAAAAATCTCGAAAAAGTCGGGGAATATTAGACAGGAGCAAAATATTTCGGCGAAACCGAAATCGGATGAACTGCCGAAAGATGCTCGACTCGAACTCGATTTGATAGCGAGAGTGCTATCCAATCCTATGCTGGCAGAGTTCGTCCATAGTGCAGATGTTATAGTGCTTTATAAAGGTGCGATGGAAAAAATCAACTCGACTATTATGGAAAAAGGCGAATGTTCACCCGGATTGCTCGCAGAATACCTCGAGCCGCGAGCGATGAGCTATATCACGAAGTCCATATTGGATTTTTCCGAGATACCAACGCGTGCAGATGTAGATACAGTTATCCTCTCCATAAAAAAGATAAACATCGATAGAAAATTAAAAGATTTGCAAAATGAACTAATTTCCGCTCGCGAAAAAAATGACACTAAAAAAGTAAATGACATTTTAGAAAAAATATCTAAATTAAAGAGAGAGAAAATCGAACTATCGAATTCCACATAGATAAAGTGGAGGGAATTTATGGAAAATGAGGAAAAATTACTCGTTCTCGAGCATTTTGCGGAGCAACTCGGCAAAAAGCAGAGCATTACTATGGAAAATATTCAGAAATTGATGAAATCTCAGAATATTCCTGATGAAATAGAATACGATGAGATATCGGATTATCTTGCGGCACTGGGGGTAACGGTCATAGGCGAGTCGAAACAAATCAAAAGGGATAATCCACTTTCGATGTATTTCAACGATATAGGGAATGTCAAAATCTTGGAGAAGGAAAAGGAAATCGAACTCGCATACAAGATGAAAAAGGATATAGAAGAGTTGCGAAAACTTATTCCTACATTGACACTTTCCATAAAGAAATTTTTGATAACAGGGATTCGACTCGAGAAAGGCGAGATACCAATCGACGACTTCTCGATTTCCTCATTTCGTCCCAACGATATAACTCCCACCGAACATCGAGCAGATATTATTTTGGCAATGAGGAGAATCGAAACATATTATAAAAAAGCATTGAATCTTATCCGTTCCAGCAGAAAAGCGAGTATCGGCGAAAAGACATACTGGGAACGAAAATCCTATATACTTTCTCATATCCAAGAGGAAATTGATAATATCAATCCATCTTTTAGAATAATCGAAGGAATTCTACCGATTTTCAGGAGGTTGGAAAAATATTGGACAAATGCCCGAAAGCGTTTCGACAATTTCATCAAACTCGCGGGGATAACAGAAGAAGACGCCGAGAAAATTTTTAAGGCGGATAAATCAGAACGGAAAAAACTGTCGCGGAAATTCAAATTCACCGATGAAGCATTGAACGGTGTAGTTAAAGAATATCGAAAATTTAATCACATCAGGAGTCGAATAGAGGAAATCAGTCTCGTTCCGCCCCACATTTTAATGAAGAAAATCGAAGAAATTCCTGAGCTCATAGATGAATATGAAAACTGCCGAGAACAATTGGTGAAAGCAAATGTCAGATTGGTTGTCAATATAGCGAGAAACTATATGAATCAAGGTGTGGACTTTTTAGATTTGATTCAGGAGGGCAATCACGCATTACTCAAAGCGGTGGAGCGTTTCGACCCCGACAAAGGGTTCAAACTCGCAACTTATGCGATTTGGTGGATTCGGCAGGCGATGATACGAGCAATCGCCGAGCAAGGGCAGACAATAAGACTCCCTTCGTATTTGATTCAATGGGCGAGGAAATATTCGAGAGTATATCAGCAGTTATCTCAGAAACTCGGTCGCGAGCCGACAAATGCGGAAATCTCGTTAGAACTCGATTCCAGCGAGAAGGAAGTCGAAAAATTACTTCAAGCGCTGCAATCTCAGACATCTCTCGATAGAAAAATCGGGCAGGATGAAGGTTCGCGAACACTGGAAGAAGTTATCGAAGATAGCAAATCCGAAACTCCATCGCTTATGGCTACACTTGCTATGTTGCAGCAGGAGGTTCAGAGCATATTGGCATCGCTTTCGCCGAGAGAGGCTAAGGTAATTTCGCTTCGTTTCGGGCTCGAGGATAATTATCCGCGCACTCTCGAGGAAATAGGGCAGATATTCGGACTCTCCCGCGAAAGAATCCGCCAAATCGAAGCGCGTGCTCTCGCCAAACTCCGACACCCAACAAGATTGCGTATCCTCGAAACCTTCTTGAAGGAATAGAAAATAGATTTTTTCGTCGCCGTTTTATTTATCTCATCAATATCGCACGCTTGGTGATTGTATGGTTTTGGGTCTTCAAGTGGACAAAATAAACACCGCTGGGTTTGTTCGTCGCATCCCAATTTACTTTATAATTTCCGGCACTTTGCTTTTTATTAACGAGTG
>CAYRNI010000070.1:0-11351 GCA_964425665.1 uncultured bacterium | reverse complement strand
CAAGCGGTTACAAATGGATGGATTAGCAGTGCAATTCATGTCTATCGGAAAGTTAGTGGGACATGGCAATATGTGTCTTTACCGGTGAATGTTCACGATGCAGACCAATATATTTACGAATGGGAGGGTTTCTGGATAATTCAAACTACCACCGATAGCCTCGATTTGATTATGTATGTGGAGAGTCAAGCACCAGCATTGTTAGCCAGAGCTCCTGCTGCTGAAAGATGGTTCGTCAGACTCTCCTGCGATATGGGTGATGAAGGCGACTATTTCAACGATGCAGGTTTTTACAGCAATTCTGAGGTGAAAATATTAGAACCGACAGATATTATGAACCCACCCGATGTTCCAAATCCATTCAGATTGTTTTACATTCACGATGGGAAAAACTACGAGACATATATGACAGACGAAAGAAGAGATAGCTATTCCTGGCAGGTTAGACTTATACCGGGTGGCGAGCAGGGACAAGATGCCCGCCTGTTCTGGAATCTCGACAGTATTCCACCAGAATACGCAGTTATGCTAAAAATCCCAGGATACGATGAGATAAATCTTCGAACACGGAACGAAGTCATTCTCCATAATGTTCAAAAACCCGTGGATATGGAACTGTTCGTATATCCTGCGGTTTCATCTGTGGCGGCGAATAACGGACTTACTCCCGGCGATTTCTTCATATCCAATGCTGTGCCGAACCCGTTCAATGCCACCGCTACGATTAAATTCGGTATCCCCGCGGGACACGGCGATTTCGTCTCCGTGGAGATAATCGATGTCTCTGGACACAAGGTAAAGACGCTGTGGAATAAATCCACCGAGGCGGGCTATCATACGGTCGTATGGGATGGCACAGACGAATCTGGCAAAACTGTTCCCGCTGGAACTTATTTTTGCAGAATTGTTCATCCAGAATTCGTGGCGACGAAACGGACTGTCCTCGTAAAGTAGGGGAAATTCACTCTCTTTCTCTGTGTGATTTCTTTCGAGCAATTACCACCAGATAAGTGGGGCGTTGCAAATCTAATGGTCAGATAGGTGGGGCGTTGCAAATCTAATGGGAAAAAATTGCTCTGAACAGGTGCGGAACACGGCTATAGAACAGTTAGGTGCGGAACACGGCTATAGAATAGTTATATCATTCGTTGTCCTTTTTTCTATCACCTATTAGATAGCCCTCTTGCAGTTCGAGAACTCTGAAACCATAGCGCTCAACTAAATCGATGTCGTGTGTCGCCATCAGAATCGCCATCCCCTGACGGTTTATATCCAGTAGAAGTTGCATAATATCTTCGGTTGCGTGAGGGTCTAAATTTCCTGTGGGTTCATCTGCGAGAAGCAACACCGGCGAATGAACCAATGCTCTCGCTATGGCTATTCGTTGACTCTCGCCGCCGGAAAGTTCCTGCGGATACGATTTCGATTTATGAAGTAACCCCACTTGCGCCAGAAGTTCCTCAGTGCGAGTCTTTACGATTTTGCTCGGATACCCACATACCCGCAAAGCAAACGCCACATTGCCATAAGCTGTCATATCTGGAAGAAGTTTGAAATCCTGAAAAATTACGCCGAGTTTCCTCCGCAGGAGAGGGATATCGTCGTGTTTTAGCGTCTCGGTGCTGAACCCTGCGACCTCGATGGCCCCCGTATCGGGCATCTCCTGAGCCAATATGAGTTTCAAAAGCGTGCTTTTCCCAGCTCCAGATGGTCCGACAAGAAAAACGAACTCGCCATCATCTATCGAAAAACTGACATCAGATAATGCAATCCATCGCTTATTATAAACTTTCCCCAAATTTTTTACTGTCAAAATCGCCATCATCTTCAATTATGCTATGGTTAGGGCGAGGTCAAGAAAATAATTGAACCTTCGGTTCTTTTCAATTGGAGAAATATTATTTCGATTGAGCAGGCGTCGCGGAGAATTCCGAATGGACTGAAATAACGAAATAACAGAAAAGTTGCACAATGAAAACAGGCTAAGCCTGCTTTGCTTCATCCCAGAATTTATCCATTATTTCGAGAGTCGGGTTTTCTATATTATTTTCGCGGAGTTTCTTCTCGATATAATGGAATCTTCGTGCAAACTTTTCGTTCGTTCTGCGAAGTGCCATCTCCGAATTGATATTCAAAAAGCGGGCGAGGTTCGAGAGAGCGAAGAATACATCGCCCAATTCATCCTCGATTCTATCCTTATCATCGCTATCGAGCAGTTCTTTCAGTTCTTCGAGCTCCTCCTCCACTTTGTCTAAGACATCGGCGATATTATCCCAATCGAAACCTATGCGTGATGCTTTCTCCTGCATCCTTTGGGCAATTAAAAGAGCAGGCATAGATTTCGGGATGCCATCTAACAGCGAGGCATCATCGGATTTCTCTTTACGCTCGGCGAGCTTTATATTCTCCCAATTGTGTAAAACCTCATCGGAGTTCTCAACTTTTGTATCGCCGAAAACATGAGGATGCCTGCGAATCAATTTCTCCGTGACAATTCTTATCACATCGCCGATATCGAATCTCCCCTGCTCCCGCTCGATGTCGCTGTGGAAAACTATGTGAAGCAAAACATCGCCCAGTTCCTCACGCATAGAATAGTAATCATTTCTGTCTATACTGTCGACGACCTCATATACCTCCTCGACTAAATAAGGGCGCAACGATTTATGTGTTTGCTCTCTATCCCAAGGACATCCACCGGGCGCACGAAGTTTTTTTACCACCTCTACGAGTTGCTCGAAGAGTTGCCCGATATTGTCATCGGTTTCTTTATCCATAATCGACTTCCTAAATTTTACTTTCCGATAAGAACGCGTTTATACTTATATCCGCCGGAGATTTTTTCTGCTATCGCGAGAATCTCGCCTCGCGAATTTACTATCGCGAATATCTGTCCTGGTTTAAATTGTGAACCCAATCGAGGAACTATTTGCCCGTGCGATACTTTCCATATTGTTATTCCTTCTGCCCTGACTCTCGGAATGTGTGGTAAGAGTTCGTTTTCTGTCAGCAGATATTTTTCGGGTTCATCCTGCTCGATTGATGTAATGACATCTTCGAATTTAACCGAATTTTTTATGGTGTGTGGACCGACTCGGGTCCGCACAAGATTGCTCAAATGCCCACCACAACCGAGACGGCTGCCAAGGTCCCGCGCTATCGAGCGCAGATATGTCCCCGTGCTGCATTCGATATCGAACTTCACTTTCGGAAGTCCAATCTCGACATTATCGATGGAGTATATTGTAACCTTTTTCGGCTGTGCTATTACTTCCTCGCCGCGGCGGGCACTGACATACATAGGAACACCATCGATTTTTTTCGCGGAATATCTCGGTGGAACTTGTTCGATTTCACCTAAAAATTTTTTCAATTCCTCGAATATTTTGGTAGGTGAAATATTTACGGGGTTTCGCTCGATTATCTCGCCCTCGGCATCGTCGGTATCTGTGGACATACCGAGTGTGATTTCCGCACGATAACTTTTGATTCCGCTATCGATAAACGGTGCGATTCTCGTGGCTAATCCGACAAGCACGGGCATAAGCCCTTCGGCGAGAGGGTCCAATGTGCCGATATGACCGACTCGCCTGGTCCGAAGTAACTTCCCGATTTTATTATCGACCTGCCGTGATGTCAACCCGCGAGGTTTATAAATCAAATATCCGCCCGATATTTTTGCTTTTCTACTATCCATTTCATTTACAGAAAAAATCGACGAGGAAAATAATACATATTTCGATTATGTCAAGTCGGGAATATGAAACCAATCGCATATTAAACCAAACTATTGTATTTGGAGAACAATTTTATTATATTATTTTATGGAAAACAAAGAGGAAACTCGATAGATTGAATATATTGCTCGTAAATACGATGTATCATCTTCGAGGTGGTGGAGCGCCCATTTATGGAATTAAACTCGCCGAATTACTTAAAAATCGTGGGCATAATCCGATACCGTTTTCTATGAAATCGCCTTATAATCTCGAAAGCCCGTATGAAAAATATTTTGTAGATTTCATAGATTTCCGTCGGGAACTATCGCAGAAAAATTTCAGAAATGGTATTAAAGTTCTCGGTAGAACATTCTATTTCAAGCAGGCGAGAAAAAATATCGAAAAATTGCTCGATGAACACAATATCGATATCGTTCATCTCAATAATTTTTTGCACCACATTTCTCTTTCGATAATTGAGCCGATTCGACGGAGAAATATCCCGATAGTTTGGTCGCTGCACGACCACATACTCGTTTGCCCGAATACGAATCTATATAATGACAATACACAATCCCCCTGTGCGGATTGCACATCCAATTTCAAAAGGTTCATCCTTCCTGTAATTAGACGATGTAAAAAAAGTTCGTTCGGAGCAAGTTTATTGGCATCTTTGGAGGCTATGTTCATATCGCTTCATCATCCGTCGAAAATACCGAAAGTATTTATCTCGCCGAGTGAATTTCTGAAAGAGCAACATCGCAGAATGGGTTTCGATGTATCCAATTTCAAAATCGTTCCGAATTTTGTCGAGGTGGATGAATTCGAACCGCATTACGAACCTGGCGATTACGCGTTATATTTCGGGAGATTGTCGCCGGAAAAGGGATTGGATTATCTGATAGAAGCATCGGCGATGGCAAAAATTCCGTTGGTCATCGCCGGCACGGGACCCGATGAGAACAAATTGAAAAAACTCGCGGAGAAACTCTCTGCCGATGTTAAATTCGTCGGTTTTGTGCAAGGTGATAGTTTGAAACGGACAATTTATAACTCTCGGATAGTAGTTTTACCATCCATTTGCTACGAGAATGCACCGCTGATGGTTCTCGAATCGTTTGCCGCTGGGAAACCTGTTGTAGCAACTAATATTGGCGGTATTCCTGAACTCGTCGGCGATGATGTCGGTTTTCTCGTCGAGCCAGGAAATTCAGAAAATTTAGCCGATGCTATTTCAAATATCTGGGGTGATAAAAATAAAATAATCGATTTGGGAAAGAGAGCGAGAATGTTAGTTATGCAAAAGTATTTTCCCGAAAAGCATATAGAAACGATAATGAGTATATATAATAGTATTGTTTAACAATATTTATGTATCTGATATTTTGAATTGCTTTCTGAACTTTGCGATAAGATATCTTCCCAATGTAAATGCAAAAATACCTGTCAAACTATTTCCAGCAATCATTCCCCACCATACTCCTTTTAGGTGGAAACCGAGCGATATTGCGAAAAAATATGCCAATGGAACATTTAATATAATTGTTCTTGTAATCGTAGTCAGTAGAGCATAGAAACCTCTGCGGGCACCTTGGAACATCGCGGATGTCAGCATTCCGAATGGAACAAAGGGGAGAAATAGAATCATCCACCGCAAGAAAGTGGTTATGTTTTCTGCGAGCCGAGCCGACCCGTGAGAGTATGTGAAAATCATTGTAATCTGCCTGGCAAAAATGAATATCAAGGATGCGATGATAATCTCTATGATAAAACCTATTTTTAATGCAAAAAGGTAAGCTGTGTCGAGTTTTTTCACATCTTTTGCTCCGTATAAAGCGCCAATAACAGAGGTGACACCCATCGCCATCCCGTGAAGTGGAATAGTGCCTATGGTGATGATTCTAAAACCTGCTGTGAAAACAGCAACTCCATCGGTTCCGCCTGCCTTAACAACTATTGTGTTCATAAAAAACATCATAAGCGAATTTGAAAGTTGTATGAACGATGCAGGGACACCGACACTCAATATTTCGTTTATTACTTTTTTAGTGAATTTTATATTTTTTAAATGGAATGTTACATAGGTGTCCTTTTTGAAAAATAGCCAATATGTGAACAGAATAGATGTGAACAAAATCGATATAAGTGTTGCCCAGGCTGCACCTGCCACGCCGAGTTTGAAAACATAGATGAATATCGGGTCCAAAACTATATTCAATATGGAACTTGCGAGCATCGCATACATAGCGCGTTTCGTATCGCCCTCACCTCGAAGAATGGCATTGCATATACTCGAATAGAACAAAAGAATCGAACCTATGAGCAGTATTCTGCCGTAAGACAGTGCTAGTGGAGCAACTTTGCTGGCGCCCATCTTGATAAAAATGATTTTTAAAAGAGGTAAAAATATAGCTGTGCTTGCAATCGCCGATACTATCCCCAGAGAAATCGTCTGCATAGCGATTTTATCGGCGGACTTTTTATCGCCCGCACCTATTTTCCGAGATATGGCAGAACTTCCACCAATACCCACACCATTGGATATAGCCATAAATAGAAATATGAACGGGAAAAATAAACCCACAGCAGCCAACGAATCTGCCCCGAGTCCAGAAACCCATATAGCATCGGCGAGATTATACGCTGTTTGAGCAGCCATCCCAATCATCATAGGAACAGACATTTTTATTATCGCCCGCTTGGGGTCGCCGAGAAGTGCTTTAACCCCAGATGTGAATTTAGGACTATTCGAATCCATATAGTTTTCTTTCGATTTTAAATTAAATAAATAAAATATATTCGGAGAGTTATTCAAAGGTTTATTTGCTATACGGACAAATTCTCGGAATATCGAAAAGCGAGCAAATGCCCGAAGCGGTCACTCCATACAGTATGTATTGTCTATCGTATTTTTCCACAGCGGACATAATTTCATCGAAAGTATCGTTGACGATTGTCGTTCCAGTGATAAGCACGAAATCCGAATTTTTTATCAAGTATTCATTTTGGGAACTTCCATCGAGTATTCCAGTATCGAATTTTTTCGAGCCGATGTTTTTGTAATACAAGTCTGTAATCATCAAATTATCTCCGCCGAATTTTTTACTCAATGCCTCGGCGATTGCAGGATTCAATCCAATCAATCCCACTCTTTCGGGGTGAAAATTTTTATCTATAAAATCGGCGATTTCCACCGCACACATTTCGGGTTCATCGTTCCTACAATGGATTGTGCTATCGCTCATACCGATGTATCGCAATACGGCGTTCATTGTCGCCACAAAAATCGCGCGGTTGCCATTATTCATTAGCGGTAAGTCGAATACCTGTCTCAATGTGCCGATGAATTCCTTACGGGAATCCGTGAACGCTTGTCCTTTGCTCTCGAGAATTGTCGCTTCGAGCATCCGTTCCTTTCCAATGATTATCGGAAAATCGCGGCGACCAGGTGTGCCGATTGCCTCCTCCGGTGTCAATGCCCGCGCGAGAACCGAAATCTCGGCATCCCACAGATTTTTATCGCGAAGCAAATCCATAAGTTTTGATTTCGCTCTATCGATGGTTTTAACATTCATATTTTTACCCCATAGAACAGAAGTATGAATTTTGCTGAAATGTATAAAAAAAGCAAACCGAAAATTAAATGCAATATTTTCGACGAGAAAATTTTATTCAGTTTTGCACCGATATTCGCACCGATAAATGCTCCGATAGATAGAGGGATTGCGATATTCCAATCCACAAATCCCTGCGATGCTTTCATAACCGAACTTATGAACGCATTGATAGAAAAGCAGGCAAGCGATGACCCTATTGCGATTTTTATCGGCATATCGAAGAGAAATGTGAAGACTGCAACCAATATCGCTCCGCTACCGATTCCGAGCAAACCGGGCAATGCTCCCGCCAACGAACCTATCGTTATTTTGTGCCACAATTTAAATTTAACTGTCGAACCATTATTCGAATGAGATTTTTTGCCATCGAGAAACCATATCGATTCGAAAATCATCCTCGAGGCAATGAACAAGAACAAAATACCTATCGCAAAGTCGAGCCATCGACTATACAATTTCAGATGCGGAAAAACCAGTGAGAACAAGAACGACATAACAGCTCCCGAAATAATCACAGGTGCGATTACTTTGAAATCTATATGCCCAAGCCGATAGTGTTTTACAGAGCCGCCGAATGTGGTGAAAAAGACAGCGATTACAGTCGTTCCAGCCGCAAACATCGTAGGCAAACCGACGATGAATTTGAGATATGGCATAACTACAATTCCACCGCCTATACCCAACAATCCACCGAGCAAGCCCGCTAAAATGCCTGTTAGAAATGTCAGAAGATAATGGAATATCATTCGAGCAATTTTTTTGAAATTTCGTTCACCTTCGATGCGATTTCCTCTTCGTCGAAAGCGACCAATTTACCATTTTCGACAACGATTTTCCCGTTCACAATGGTATATGCTGTTTCGTGATTATACCCGGTGAAAACCAATGTCGCCAGCGGGTCGGACAATCCGCCCGCGTGCTGAATGCCGAACATATCGAAAAGAGCGAGGTCGGCGGCAAATCCCTTCGCTATTCTGCCGATTTTGTTATAACCGAGCATATTTGCACCGCCGATTGTAGCGAGTTTCAATACCTGCCGAGCAGAAATCGCATCCGCGCCATATCTCACTCTTTGCAAAAGGAGCGCATTTCTTGCCTCGCCGAGCATATCCGATGTGTCGTTCGATGCCGAGCCATCTACACCCAGCGAGACCCGAACGCCGAGTTCGAGCATCTCCTTGATTCGCGCAATTCCCGAACCGAGTCGCATATTAGATGTCGGGCAGTGCGATATTCCCGTATCGGTTTCGGCGAGAATGCGTAGTTCATCGTCATCGAACCAGATTCCGTGAGCGAAATACACATCGCCGCCGAGCCAGTCGAGTTTTTCCATCAGCGCCAGCGGACGCATACCGTATTGTTCTATGCAGTATTGCTCTTCGTCCTGTGTTTCCGCGAGATGAGTATGCATAACGACGCCGTATTGCCGAGCGAGCGCAGCTGTTTCACGCATCAGACTTTCATCCACAGAGAAGGGACTGCACGGTGCGAGAACTATCCGCCTCATCGAAAACGGACTATCGTCGTGAAATTTTTCGATTACTCGCTGCATATCGCGGACGACATCCTCTGTTTTCTGAACGACAGAATCAGGCGGAAGTCCTCCGCTACTTTGTCCTCGAGTCATCGAGCCGCGCGATGGTGAGAATCTAATCCCTACTTTTTGTGCCGCATCGAACTGAATCGACATAATATCGCCGCCGAAACCTTTTGGATATAGATAATGATGGTCTGTGGTTGTTGTAGCACCTGTTTTTAAAAGTTCCGCAGTGCCTAAAATGGTCGAGTAATAGACCGCTTCGGGGGTAATTTTCGCCCATATCGGATACAGATATGTCAGCCAATCGAAAAGTTTTGCATTCTGAGCGCCAGGTAAATTCCGTGTCAATATCTGATATAGATGATGATGAGTATTCACCATACCCGGCACAACGAGATAGCGGGAGCAATCGATTATTTCTGCACTCTCGGTTTCATCGGGCGATAACTCGATATTTTTTCCGATTTTTTCGATGACATTGTTCTTAATCAGAATATCGTATCCTTGAAGTTCGTTATCAGAATCGTCGAAAGTAGCGATATAATAGCAATTTTTCAGAAGTATCATATTTCACCTCGCTTTTATTTTAAGCAAAATATACTTTTAGATAGAGCAATCAAGAAAAGTATCGAATAAAACACAGTTGACAGAGGATTACAAAACGCATCGTGTATCTGAAATGATTTATAATTTCAAATCGAATCCGATTCTCGCTTGGCGATTTGTCGGTCGAAGCGGTTGGTTTTCGTATGCATTATATCCGTAAAAGAAAGAAAATGTTCCATCCTTTGCAAAAAATGTTATAGCGAACTGTAAGTATTGTCTCTGACAGATTCCACCGCCGTGTTTTGTCCAGAATATCGGTTGGTAATCGAATTCTAATGCGAGATTCTTGTATTGAAAGATGCCGATATCGAGGTTTCCACCGAAATGACTCGAAAATGAGTGCTTGTATTGAAACCAAGATGGCGATTTCAATTTCGGGAAAGCACCCGCGAAAATTTCCCAATCGATAGATGGGAATATTTTTATGGATTTACTTTCGCCTCGTGTTCTATACAAGTGATTTCGATTTTCGGATAAAAATTTCTGCGGGGAAAATCTCAATTCAAAGATGTTCCATATAGTAGTTGGTTCGTCCTTTCTATCGACTTCGTGGAAACAATCGTGAAGCCATTGGAATGTCAGTGAATAATTCCACAATTTTCCTCTGAGACCTGGTGCGAGAGAATAGTGCATATCTCTCGGGTCGAATATGACATCCTCACATTGATACCCCATACCTGTCCATATCGCCGAGCGAATATAGAAATTTATGCGGACTTTGTCGGAGAATTCCATTGAAACTAAATCGATAGAATTATCCATCAAACCTTCGACGAAATGCCGTTCCGTTCGTGGAATAAATTTGAACAGATACCCCTCACAGTGCCACTTCATAGGAGCGGAAAACTCCACTGCGGAAATAATCGTAGAAAAATAGATGATTGTCGATATGATTATCCACTTCATAATTTATCCTCATTTATGGTTATTCCCCAAACCAATAAGTATATGCCAACGATGCCGAACAGTATTTCCCGAATGTATTCAAAAACGGGGTGAATTTTGTGGGATACTTGTTCGCAAAAAATCTTATAAAATCGAAACCCGCTGTCAATCCGAATAAATTTTCGGGTATGCCGCAACCGTTGTCATCCGTCTTTAACGATGCAGCAAAACCGACATAGAAGTAGCTATATGGACGAACGATTGCCTCCGCTTTGAATATAGAATAATTATCGTAATGAGAGCACGGGCAACATTCCTCCGGGTCGGGATGGTCGCTGTCGAAATTTTTATCGAAATTCACCGCACGCCTGAAAAGAAGATATGTTTTATTCCATCGCCTAATTCCAACACGAATATCTATCGGTATTTCCTTCGGTGATTTGTATTGGGCATACCAATATAAAATACCCAGAATATTGGATGCTTCATCCCACAGCGAGAAACCCCATTTACCATCTTTGTCGGAGGCATCGAGACATTCCACACCTGTCAATGTTATGAATGTCATACCCATAGCGAGATATGGATTGTCCTTGCCGAAATATTTTTTTAGTGTCCAATGGTGAAGGTCGGATAGATTCACACCGTTCCAAAAATGCCACATTTTATCCTCTGTATAATGTTCCTGTTCGCGAATGTTTTTAAATGGATTTCTGCCGAAACCATGTTTCCACCAGTATTGTGATGCTATAATAGGTCCTGCTACATATTCCGCCCCGATTATCGACCATCCTAACCATTTGGGACCAGTTGCAGTGTCAGATTTCGCCGACATATCGAGCGATTTTTGGGGATTTTCACCGAAAACCGCCGAAAGATAGATGAATAAAAAAAAGAGTATGTAAATGTGCGGTTTCATTTCTGTTTTAACTAATCTTGCGAGTATGAAAAGTCAAGTTAAAATAAACTTTCGGGTGTCCGCCT
>CAYRNI010000069.1:0-11367 GCA_964425665.1 uncultured bacterium | reverse complement strand
GGGGCAGATGGCTCGTCGAACAATTCCACAGGAAAACCATCGGCAATTTCGCCTTGCGTATCGATTATCAACAATTCACCTTCGGGTTCACCATCCGGCAATGGTTTTCCCACAGGCGCTGGCGAAGTCGTTATCGAACCGTCCGTTTCATTTGTGATACCTTTCGATGTCAGAATTATCAATGTGTCATCATCCCGAATTGCCACAGCAGGAACATTCAAATCGCCAACAGGTAAATCCTTTCGCACGAGCAATTCACCATCGGATGAGAAAATATACAATCTTCCATAATTCTGCTGAGCAATCGCACCGATTCTACCATCGGGTAATTTAAATGCACCGATGAATTCACCACGCAAATTATACTGCCAGTATATCGAAGTGCCAGACATAACGGTCAACATACCATCGTTCGTGCCGACTATGACCTCTCGCGAGCCATCGCCGTTTATATCCGATGTGATAACGGGCGTGACCTCAATCGGACTGCCGAAATTTATAGGGAAACCAGAGACCACAGGGAAACGATTTCCCGTCGTATCGGGAGATAGCATCCACAGATTTCCTGCATCGTCGCCGAAAACGAGTTCCTGTGTGCCATCGTTAAAGATATCGCCCACAGAAACCGATGTGCAATTGGTGTCGAGTTCGAAAACTATTGGAAGCGGATACGAAACCGTGTCGCCATCGTATATGATAAGACCGACCGAATCTGTATTATTCAATATCTGCGAACCATCCGCTCGCCAGACGAAAACCATTCCATTCGATGTTCCGATGATTTCCGATATAGAATCGCCATCGATATCCGCCGCCGTTAGTTCATTATCGAGAGGGAAACCGACAGTTCTTTCCCAACACAAATGAGGACCCACATAATCGAAAGAAAATGTCATAACAGTATCGGCTTTGGAAATATCGCTTATGTCGATGCCTGTATACGAGCCGTTCCAACTATTCGATGATGGGTCGGTGTTCGGTCCGAAATGAGTATTGTTGGGCCAATTAAAATAATCATCCGCCGAACCGAAAAAATATTCGTCTTGAAGCATACCGATATTCTGGATGCCATCGGCTTCCATCAAGCGAATAAACTGGTGAGTCCAATCCCATTGAAGTTCATTATCCTCGAAATTGTTTGTGCCATTGTCATCGTAATCGCCGTATGCGATTCGCTCATCCACACGCCATATCAACATTCCACTGCTGGGAAGTAAATAATCGTATGCACCGATATAATCTCCATTAACTTGAATTCCTTGTATAACGCCTGTCGCCGAATCCTGCTTTATCGCTACATCGTCATCGCGGGACCAAAGTTCAGATTTTCGATTTTCCAATAAGTAGTATTCGAATTCATCCACCGGGATTTTCACTATCGTTGCAGATGAATCTGTTGTATCGAGAGGCATTTCGCAGGCACGGAGATTAAAATCCTCTATCGGTTCGGTCAAGTCGAAAACATTTTCCCATCCGATATACGCTCGTTCCCAAGCCATCGGATAAACAGGCAAAACGCCGCTGACAATAAATGTATCTCCCGATGCCGAATCTATGAGCGCCACCGAAATATTATGTCCCGAGTCCATCAATGAAAAATAACCCACCGCTGGGTAAAAATCGTAAGTAGAATATAAATCGACCAATCCGAATGCGGCGTGTCCAAACTCGTGAGCCAGTATCCCGTTAAGAACAACGAGTTGACCATCCTGCGACGGTGATTCCGGCATAACGATTCCTCTGTCGACACAGGCGACAACGGGTTCGGGTAGTGTTATAAATGCGGTTGGCAAATCGTCGGGACTGGGGATAAACACATCGGGATAATACTCGGCGTAATCGGGATAGAAACTGGCGACATCATCCTGCCAGTCGCTTCCAGCGTGAAATATGATAATCACATCGTAATCGCACCAATCTATCGTATCGAGTGAATCGGCGAGTAAAATCGCATCGGTGAAAAAACCGGAAAGTCTTGCACTCAAATCGTTCCCGAACCAACTATCCGGTCCATAATATCCCATAGAGTCGGGCAGAGTATAGGCGAGCGTATCGTTTTCCGGGAAAACGGTGTATTTCACTATCGCTTTGCCGTGCGAAACGAAATAGTAATATCGAGCCAGTGCGGAGAGATGAGCCTCGAAATATTTTCTATCGTGAGGAGGCGGGTCGAAAACCTGTGTGGAATCCGGTGTCAATACGAACTGCCCCGTTCCTGTGCTCGTCGGCGTAGAATCGGGCTGAAATTGAACTCGAATCGCACACACCTTGATTGTCTCGGGCTCGGTCAATGCGTTTATTGGAAGTTTCGTGAACTTATCCCGAACGAGATTTCTTCCATAGGGCGGATTAGGATTGGGAACGGATATCGAGTTCAGCGGTCTAACAAATGGCGACTGAAATACTTTCCCAACCTTAAAATCTGCATAGGATATGGTGCATAAAATAGATATCGTGAATATGTATATAATCTTACGGAAATTCATCTATTCTCCCGGGAGTTTTCATATTGCCTTAAAACTCGATTGTCAACGATAGTCTTTTGATATCCGATAGAGGAAGCACCTGACCCTTATTCTCCGGGTCGGAAATTTTTGGAATATATGCGAAATCGAACTGCAAATTTCCATAATGAAGCCCGATACCGAATGTGAAATAGTTGGTAGAGATATAATCGTCGGGGTCGTATTCATAATCTGGTTGGGAAATTTTATTCGCCGAATCGCTCTTGGGATAGTAATCGTAATCGATTATATATCCGCCACGCAAGGAAAAGAAATTGGAATAAGAATATTCTAATCCGATATGCTTGACGGCATAGTGCCATTCCAAAAGCCAGGGATTATCAGGACTTTTGAACTGGATTATTTCTTTGTCTATATCTGCTGCGAGTGTAAGTTTTTGATAATCGGTATTCAATATTCTGTATGCGAAACCTGCCTTTAAATTTCTCGGAAGCGGGTCGGCTTGAGCGGCATCGATATATTGAATATTCGGACCGAGATGTTGAGCGCAAGCACCGAAGGATAATCCTTTGATTGGTCCGTCATATAATAGACCGACATCGACGGCAAAAGATGTCCCTGTTCCACTTTTTTTCTCGTGTCCGACAACGATTTTGGGAGCGAGAGCACTATATATGAGTTTGAAATTCAATCCGCCGTATAGGTTCGGGAAAATTCTCGCTCCGTAAGATGCTGTAATCGCGGTTTCATAGGAGAAGAACGAGCCGACTACTTCGCCCGATTCGCTTGTCTGTTCGCTTTTGCCGAGAGAGATAAATGTAACCGCGCCGCCTACTGTCCCCCAATCCTGAAGGTAATATACACCTGTCAGATATTCGTAGTAGATATCCGATGCAAGTTCTGGCAGCCAGCGAACATGCATAAGTGAAATACCAGGTTTCCCCTGCGAATATACCTTAACTTCATCGTTTGTGCCGAACCAAAATTCTCCACCTCGATTTTCGATATAATCAATCTTCTTGTTCGACAATTCGCCCGACATAACATATCTGAACTGACGAAACTGCGGATAATATCGGAGAAGTCCGTATTCGGTATCCACAAAAATATCGTCGCCGCTGAATCCTCGGCTCAAAGCTATTATTTTTCCACTCACGGGGCTGGCGGGATATTCGATATATTCGCCCGCTTTCAGTTTCGTATTGTTCATAAAACCATAGGTTCGGATATTTTGAACAAGTTTTTTCTGAGTTTCTGCCGATGCATTTTTCCATTTGTCTCTGACAAAACCCTCGACGGATATATCTGTGGTGAGCGATTCCGCTCGCCAGCCGAACATCTTGAACCTATCCTTATCCAATCGAACTAAACCGATGTCTGTTCCGAACCAAACCCTCTCCTTTTTATCCACATAGATTGCCGTTATCGGCGACGAGAAAACGAGACTATATGGAACTTTAACCTCTTCGGGGACAGTCTTCATATCGGAGACCTTATTATACGCCTGCAATGTGGAAATCAAAAGATTTTTACGCTGTTTGCCCTTCGGGGAGCAAAGATAATCCACGACAGATTCCCAAGTGAAAGAACTTCCCTGTGGCGTATAGGTAAAGTCTTTCTTCCATTTTGCACCGTTGTAGTGAGCAGGACCTCTATCCGTTCCAATCCAGACATCACGAGGGCTAATCGCATATATCGCCGTTATTTTCGATGATGGCAATCCATTTGTTGATGAATACTTGGTCCATCTCGAACCTCTCTTCATAAATAGCCCTGTTTTAGTGCCGACCCAGATATTACCCTTATTGTCCACCGAGAAAAGTTTTATCTCACCAGTAGGAGCGTTCTTATCGTTTATTTTCTTCCAGTTGCCAGCAGCGTATTCGTATAATCCATTTTTAGTCCCTATCCAAAGCACTTTATCTGCTCCCGCAAGAGCAGTAATCGTATCGGGAACAAAATATGCGAACGGAATTTTAATTTTGGTGTCTACTGGAACTTTCGGTGTTTTCAGTTTATTGTATTGCATAATTTTTGAAACCAAACTATTGACATAGGTCGAATCATAAGATTTTAAGTATGCAAATTCGCCTAATATTTGCCGAATTGTAACGCCATCTGGGTCCTCGACTTTGTATGTTTCTTCGAAATACCATTTATCACGACGCAACAGAAAAAGAGATGTTGGAGTTGCTGCCCATAAATCGAACCTTCGAAAATCGATATCTGCTCTCGAGGTTTTTACCACTGCAAAATACTTTGCTCCCGTATCGGGAAGAGGGAAATCATACCAACTGCTCGAAAGTGGATATCTTCCCAGCCCGGCGGGGTTCCAATATGTGGCTGTGGGGTCGTCATCGACGGCTACGAAAGCCTCGCCCATACCAGCAGCGCGAGCTCCCGGACCGATTGTCAGAAATAGAACCGCGCCTCTCGCTCTATCGGCACAAGCAAAATCGAAATAAAGACCGACAAGCAATAAAATAATCGTTATTCCTATCCTAAAACGCATTCTTAAACCTCCCGAATTTCAAAATAATTTATATATAATCTTATACATCTACAATTGCAAATTAAAATAATTTAAAATAAAAACCGCCTCCCCCAAAAAAACGGAAGCGGCTAAAAAAATTTTAATAGAAATACTACATATTTTGCATATTCGATATAAGCGGTATGCTCGTTCCCGATATCAATAAGATGACCATTACTAACACCGCAATCACTGAAATAATTAAACTCACAAGCATAAGAATTCCCTGAATAGTAAAATAAACTCTCAACTTCTGAGCCATTTCTGAAAGTTTTATAGGGTCTTTTTCCTTTGCGAAAACCTCTGCGAACTTGCCCGCCTGCAACAGCAATATTCCCATCCAAATCGGAAGCCAAGCGAAAATTATCCCCACGATAGTCAAAGCCTGCAATGCTCCACTGATAATTGTTACTATTCCTATAAATTTCAGCCATCCCTTGGATTTTTCCGCTTCGATTGCAATTGAACCTAAAACTTCATCCGAGATTTCCATATTATTTTTCCTTTTCAATAAATTTATTTTTTGTAAAAAAATGGAATTATATTATTTTGTCAAGGTGTAAATATAAAGTATGTAAAAATTTAAAATTTGCATAACCTTTAAATTATAATTACTTATTAAAAATATACTCGATTGGGGGAGGGAAAATATGATAAAGGCAGAATTCGATTGCCTCGCTGTCGATTTGAAAACAGGTGACCATGTTATGTTAATCCGTCGCACCGACAATTCGAAAATAATTCCGATATGGATAGGTTCTTACGAGGCATTCTCGATTGCACTCGCACTGACAGGAGTTAAGCCACCTAGACCACTTACTCACGATTTAACACTCGATATAATCGAGGCTATGGGGGGAAAAGTTTCGAGTATTGTGATTTCAGGTATCAAGGAAAATACATATTATGCTCTTTTGCATATTGAGCGAGGCGAAGTCGAAACATATGTAATCGATGCGCGTCCGAGCGATTCGACCGCTATCGCCTTGCGCGCAAAATGCCCGATTTTCGTATCGGAAGACATCGGTGCATTCGATTTGGATAATCCAGACGATGAATTATCGAAGGAATTCGCAAACAGATTGAGAAAAATTAAACCGGAAGAACTAATCGGCTTCTAACAGGCTTTCGCCTGTTTTTATTGTGCGACTTTCCTTACCGATTAAAATCGGCAATTTCATTCGCACAGGTATTCAGTTGTTCGAAATCGGGAGGGATTCCCTATAGTGGAAGCGAAAATAGATTTTGAATTGAACTACTATATGAACACAGATATAGAAAAAATACACGAAGAAATCGAGAGATTGCGGAGAGAAATAGAGCATCATAATTATCTATATTATATCAAAAACGAACCCGCGATTTCCGATGCTCGATATGATGCTCTGATGGATAGACTCAAAGAGCTCGAAGCGAAATATCCGCAGTTTTTCGACCCCAATTCACCCACACAGCGAATCGGCGCTCCTGTCACGGAGGAGTTTGAAACTGTGGTGCACCCCGTGCCACTTCTATCGCTGGATAAGGTCAATACGGAGAAAGATTTTGTCGAATTCCATAGACGATTAATCAGAATGCTGAGAAATGTTCCTGAAAGTGAAATCGACTACTCAGCCACTCCGAAACTCGATGGTCTCTCGATTCGCCTGAGATATGAAAACGGTGCATTGGTTCTCGGTGCGACGAGAGGCGATGGTTTCAGAGGCGAGAATGTTACACCTAATGTCAGAACGATTCGCAATTTACCGCATTATCTGTTCGATGACATAGCCAAGAAACTTCCCGCTATAGAATTTCGCGGCGAAGTCATTTTCCATAAGGACGATTTCGAGAAGTTGAATATGGAACTCGGAAGCAAAGGTGAAAAAACTTTCGTCAATGCTCGCAATGGTGCATCGGGTTCTCTCAGGCAACTCGACCCGAATATCACGGCGAAAAGACCATTGAAAATATATCTATACGAAATACTTTACGCCGAGGGTATCGAATTTAAAACTCACTGGGAGAAATTGAAATTTATCGAACAAATCGGTTTGCCACTCGTCCCAGAAGCAAGATATTGCCAAAATATCGACGATGTTAAAAAATATTTCGATTGGATTTCGCAAAATCGAGAGAAGTTGCCGTTCGAAATAGATGGTATCGTGATTAAACTGAATAAACTGGAATATCAAAAGATTCTCGGCGAGGTCTCACATCATCCGAGATGGGCAATCGCTTGGAAATTTCCATCGCAGGAGGTTATAACCACACTCGTCGATGTTATCTGGTCTGTGGGAAGAACGGGAGCGATTACTCCCGTAGCCGTGCTCGAACCTACATTCGTCGCAGGTGCGACTATCAGCAGGGCGACACTTCATAATGAAGATGAAATCGAGCGTTTAAAAATTATGCTCGGCGATAAAGTCGTAATCAAGCGAGCGGGCGATGTGATTCCAGAGGTGGTTCGTCCGTTGGTGGAACTCAGAACAGGGGACGAAAGGAAAATCGTTCCGCCCGAAAATTGTCCTGTCTGTGGAGCGAAATTATCTCGTCCCGAGGGCGAGGTTATTCTCAGATGTCCCAATAGATTTTGCCCCGCTCAAATCGCCGAGTCGATAAAACATTTCGTATCGAAAAAGGCTTTCGATATCGAGGGTCTCGGCGATAAGCAAATAGAGGTTCTTTTGAAAAACAATCTAATAGAAGATGCAGCGGATTTATTTACACTCGATATAGATAGATTGGTAAATCTCGAACGGTGGGGCGAAAAACTCGCCACAAAAATCGTGAGAAATATCGAGAATGCGAAAAAAATATCGGCTGAAAGATTTATCTACGCTCTCGGTATCCCAGGGGTCGGCGAGCATCTTTCGGAAGTTCTTACAAAACATTTCGCGGGAAAACTCCGAACAGATAATGAATCGGATGATTTATTCTCGAAAAGTTCGAATGGAAAATCATCTATATTAGATAAATTAAGAAATGCCACAGTAGACGAATTGACCGAGATAAATGAAATCGGTCCGACAACCGCACAGTCCATCGTGGATTTCTTCCGCGATGAACACAATAAAAAATTTTTGGATAAACTATTTAAATTCGGTGTAGAAATTATCGAGCCTGAAATAGAACCTGAAGATGATAAAAAGCCTCTCGATGGACTAACATTCGTTTTCACAGGCGAGCTGAAATCACTTACGAGGACACAGGCGCAAGAACTGGTGAAAAAACTCGGTGGCAAAGCGACAAATTCCGTCTCTAAAAAGACCGACTATGTGGTGGTGGGAGAAAACCCTGGCAGTAAATATCGGAAAGCTCTCGAACTCGGAGTTAAAATCATAGACGAGGGAAAATTTATCGAACTAACAAAGGGGAAATAATTGCTTGCTAAAATGAATTTGATTGATAAATTTTATCTATTTAAAAATCGAATGAAAACTTTTTTCTGAAAAAGGAGGCGAAGATGCGATTTTTTAATCTCTTATGCTTGCTATTACTCGTTATCTCGGCAGGTTCGGTGTTCGCTCAGCAGGCGCCGAAACCCGATGATGTTGTTGCGGAGGTCAACGGCATCAAAATCACGGTAGATGATTTTATGGCAGAATTGAGCAGACTAAATGTCCAAGACCAGCAGAAAATCGCGAGCGACCCGAACGGGAGGGCAAATTTAGTGAATTCTCTCATTAAGAAGAAATTGCTTGTGGCTCAAGCTAAAAATCTCGGTGTAGATACACTCGATTTTGTCAAAAAAGCGATTGCTCGTTCCACCGAAGATATTTATGCACAAGTCGTTCTCAATGCTATTCAGAGGCAAAATTCTCAGGTCTCCGACAGCGAAGCACAGGATTGGTATAGCAAAAATGATACATTGTTCAATCTCGACTATCGATACCATATTACTCAAATCATTTTACCCGATGAAAACACCGCTAATGATGTGCTGAAAAAACTTAGAAAAGGCAAATTATCGTGGAATGATGCAGTCAAACAATATCCAGGAACTCAAAACAATGTTTCTGGTGATACAATCTGGATTTTTAAAAATAATATTGTCCAGCAGGCAAGAAATGTGATTGCAAATCTTAAAAAAGGCGAAATTTCAGATGTTATAAAAATCGGAACATCATATTATATTATAAAGATGCTGGATTTCGAGCCACCCCGAAAAGCTACATTCGACGAGGTAAAGGATAGAATCAAGCAGATTCTCGCAAACCAAAAAGCTCAGGATGCGGTTACACAATACGAGAATAAACTTATGATGCAGGCAAAAATCAGTATAGATAATGCTGTTTTGAACTCGATTAATTTCAATCAGAATCAGCCTTCCGCTCCTACCAGTCAGGAACAAAGGAAGTAAAATAATTGGACAGGTGTTAAGGAACAATGCAGTATGTTGACATTTTTAAATTCATATCTTTTACCCGCATTAAGTCTTGCGGCACTGCCGATATTGATTCATCTTTTGACGCGCCATAAGGTCAGAGAACAAGAATTCTCTGACCTTCGCTTCCTCGAAGAAATTCATCGTAAGAAGATGCGTCGAATGAGACTGCGTCAGTGGATTTTACTGATTCTGCGGACACTCGCGCTTCTTTTCATTATAGCAGCGTTCACCAGACCCGCCATAAGAGGAGTCGATTGGGGCAACATCGGGGCTCACGAGCAGACCACTGTCGCGATTCTCGTGGATAATTCTTATTCCACTGGAGCGATACGCGAAAGTGCCGATATTTTCACATACGAAAAAGCCACAGCGAATAAAATATTATCGCTTCTCAAAGAAAATGATGCCGCTGCTGTCGCTGTTTTCAATGAAAACACACGCTGGTTAACTCCGAAACCTTCGCGATTTTTCGACAATCTCTCGGCGATGCTCGACACAGTTTCGATATCCGACTATGGCACGAATATCGCTCAGGCTGTGGAGAGTGCCGATAAAATGTTGCAAAAATATCATACCATCCATCGTGAAATATACATATTGACCGATAATACTGCAATCGGCTGGCGTAAAGGCACTTTCCCAAAAATCGACGATGCAGATGTATATGCACTGGCATTTTCTACCGATAGAGTGAACAACCGCACCATTTCGGATATCACATTTCCCTCACAACTTCTCGAGGTCGGAAAGCCTTTCGACCTCTCCGTTAGTGTCAAAAACAATTCTCAAAAGGCTGTTCGTGGAATTTTAGTTTCGCTTATAGTCGATGGGCAGAAGACTTCTCAATCCGAGATAGATTTACCCGCAGGGGCACAGGTCGTCACAGAACTTTCAGGGCAAGTGCTTAAAGGTGGTTTCCATTGGGGTTATGCACAATGTTCCGAGGATAATTTGGCAGCAGATAATCGAAGATATTTTAGTTTCAGGATTCCGGAGAAACTCGATGTGCTGATTATCGGCGAGTCGCAGATGAGAAAATTTATCAGACTCGCACTTTCGCCCGAGAGCGATTCAAAATTTTTCCACATAGCCGAACGAACCGAATCTCAGGTCGGACAGGAAATTTTCGAAAAATACGATGTTATAGTTCTAATCGACCCGTATTCACTTTCGGAGTCCTCGATTCAAAGGATGCGTGCATTCGTCTCCAACGGTGGCGGAATATTTATTATCCCAGGCGAAAGAGATGCTGAAAACCCGGGCACATATCAAAATATTCTTCGAAATTTCGGCGATATAACGGTCATCGGTGCGATAGGGGATACCACTAAAATTTCGCAACTTGGATGGGGCAAATCGGAATTTGCGCATCCCGTTCTTTCTGTATTTGAAAAAACGGGTCTGCCCGATGCGACTTTCCGTAGAATAATTCAGTTCGACATCAAAGATGGGAGAGTATTCCTACGGTTCGAAAATAATATGCCCGCACTCGCAGAGACTCCACTTGGCGATGGCAGAATAATTATCGCAGGATTCTCGACAGATTTGCGATGGGGGAATATCGTGCTTTCGGGTGCTTTCGTCCCAATCGTCCACCGAATATGCCAGCATCTCGCATCGGATGTGGCTTATTTCGATGCGGAATTGTGTGTCGGAGATAAAGCCGCAAGAACTTTGACACAATACTCTGGCTCTGGGAAACTGCAAGTTTCCTATCCCGGAGGGAATAAGATATTCGTTCTACCTCGATTCGTCGGCGGCAAGGCGATGACTTTCCTCGATAATCTTCCGAACGCAGGTATCTATTCGATAAGTTCGGATAACGATACATTAGACCTTTTCTGTGCGAACATAGACGCCGCAGAAGGCGACTTGACACCATTGAACCATAGCGAAAAGAAAAAATATCCAGTTCATTGGCTCGATGCGGATAAAGATATATCCGAGCAGATTCTAACAGCGAGATATGGTATAGAACTATGGCGACCACTTCTGATTTT
>CAYRNI010000068.1:4459-11499 GCA_964425665.1 uncultured bacterium | reverse complement strand
TTGATAATTCATTTATGAATTCGATTCGAGTAAAAAATAAGGGCAGATTAAAAATCCTGCCCTATAAATTTCGTCCTTTTGGATTTTTTTATGAAACCCCTACTTCGAATCTTGCGAAGTTCTTTATTCTTATATCGGCGGAAATCTCATCGGCGACCTTTTTAATCAACTGCTCTATGGTCAAATCGCCGTCGCGGATATATTCCTGATTGAGCAAGCAACTTTCCTCCAAAAATTTTCGCAATCTACCCTCGACGATTTTTTCGATTGCTTTCTCTGGCTTTCCCTGTTCTTTCGCCTGTTCCTCGTATAATTTTTTCTCCTTCTCGATTACATCCTTCGGGACCTCATCGCTCGAAATTGCAACAGGTTTGGAAAATGCGATTTGCATAGAGATTTCCTTGGCGAGTTCTATGACCTTTTCATTCTGAGAAACATCGGGAGAATCGGATTCGATTTCCACCATCACACCGATTTTATTGCCCGGATGAATGTAATTGTAAATTATGCCGTTATCCTCGGCGGTGAACCGTGTAATTTTTTTCGGCTTGATGTTTTCGCCTATTTTTGCGATAAGTTCGGTTATTGTATCGCCGACTGTCGAATCATCGACATTGAGGGTCATAAGTTCGTCGGTAGAATTTACCGGATTTTGTAATGCTAATTCTGCGAGTTTTTTCGCCAACTCGATGAACTCCTCGTTTTTCGCGACAAAATCTGTCTCGGATGAAAGCATAATCATCGCACCGGTTTTTCTATCAGGACTGACTGCCGCCTCGATTCTTCCTTCCTTAGATTCACGGTCGATTTTTTTCGCCGCTTTGGCTATGCCACTTTTCCGAAGTATTTCCACCGCAGCATCTATATCGCCATCGGCTTGAACCAATGCCTTCTTGCAATCCATCATACCTGCACCAGTCATCTGACGAAGTTGCATAACAGTTTTCGCTGAAATCTCTGCCATAATATTCCTCCTGAATCGAATTTTATGTAAAACCGAATTAAGTAAATTATTTAATTTTGCTCGTTTTCTTGTTCATTTGAAACATCGCTGTTCGGTTGATTTTCCTGCTGTTTTTCATCCCCCGCAGAAGTTGTATCCTCTTGTGTTTTTTCCGATGTATCGCCGGCGGATTCGACCGTTTCGCCTTGTTCTTTTTCTCTATCGGTTTCGGTTTTAGTGAAGGAAGAGCCGAGTTGCCCCGCACTTTTTCCATCTAAAACGGCATCGGCAATAGTGGATGTCAAGATTCGCACTGATTTGATTGCATCGTCGTTCCCTGGAATCGGGAAATCGACTACATCGGGGTCGCAGTTAGTATCGACTATACCCATAACATAGATTCCGAGTTTCCTCGCTTCTGCAACTGCTGTTTTTTCTTGGATGGTGTCGACGACGAACATAACATCGGGAATCCGTTCCATATCTCGTATCCCAGACAAGACCTTGTTAAGTTTTTTCCGCTTTATATCGAGGATATTAGCCTCTTTTTTTGTCAATTGCTTTACGGTGCCATCCTCGAACATCTTTTCGATTTGACGCAGTTTTTGGACACTTTGACGAACCGTTCGGAAATTCGTAAGTGTTCCGCCGAGCCACCTTTCAGAAACCCAAAATACATTCGCTCTGCGGGCTTCCTCTGCAATAATGTTTTTGATTTGTTTCTTAGTTCCGACAAATAGAATAACTCCACCCTTAGAAGCGTAGTCGCGAATAATATCATACGCTTGCCTGAGCTGGTTCAATGTCTTGCGAAGGTCTATAATATGGACACTATTTCGCACGCCGAAAATGAAAGGTCGCATCTTGGGATTCCATCGACTCTTCTGATGACCGAAGTGAACACCAGCTTCGAGAAGCTGCTCCATAGTGAGATTTAACATCTAATTTCCTCCTTTGGGTTTTTACCTCCACCATCGTTTTAGAATGTTCAACCCACTTTTTCTGAGTGGGACCCGTGAACTCGCGATGGTGTGTGTGATACAATCTATTATCGACAATATTAATATAGAAAATTGCCAATGGTTATTATCCAAAAAGTATCCGCCGGTCATCGACGAGGGAAATTATACGGGTTGTTGCCGTTAACGCTTCGAGAACTGGAATCGTTTTCTCGCTTTCGGCTGTCCGTATTTTTTCCGCTCGACCATTCTGGGGTCTCTCGTGAGAAAACCGCCTTTTCTTAGCACTTTTCTGAATTCCGGGTTGTATTTAACCAATGCCCTCGCTATTCCCAGTCTAATAGCACCTGCCTGTCCGGAAATTCCTCCGCCTTTGATTTTGACCTTGATATCGAATTTCCCTTCCATATCGGTTGCACGAAGCGGTTCGAGCATATGGATGACCAAATCGTCTCGGCAGAAAAATTGTGTGGGTTTACGCCCATTTATAATCGTTCTGCCACTGCCATCAGAGAAAAGCCACACTCGTGCAGTTGCTTCCTTTCTTCTCCCTGTCGCGTAAAATCTTTCTCTTGCCATATTTTCTCCGTTATTTTTCTCGATAAATCGAAATTTATCGGGTTATTATTTCCAACTCTTCTGGTTTCTGCGCCCGATGAGGATGTTCCGATTCGGGATAGACTTTTAGTTTCTTGAAAAGTTTTCTTCCGAGTCTGTTGTGCGGAAGCATCCCCCGGACGGCATGTTCAACAGCCTTAACAGGATTTTTTTGGAAAAGTTTTTGATAGTTGATACCTCTGAGCCCACCAGGATATCCTGTATACCAGCGGTATTCCTTCTGCTCCAGTTTTCGACCGGTCATTCGGACATATTTCGCATTTATCACTATGACAAAATCTCCGACATCGAGATGCGGAGTGAATTCGGGTTTATTCTTTCCGCGCAGCAATTTTGCGACTTCCGATGCCAGCCTGCCCAGAATCTTGCCCTTCCCATCGACGACATACCAACGCCGATTAATGTTATCCTTTTTGGGAACTAATGTTCCTTGAAGTTTCGTTCTTTTAATCATAATTACCTCATCTTATTGCATTAATTAAAAATTAAAAACTATAATTTTAAAATTGTCAAGGAAAATATGTCGTATGCATTTTTAAAATTTAAGTTTTTAACTTCGGATTTTGGAATTCGATTCGATAGGTGGGTTTTTTTATTTCATTTTTTTATAATTTTTTTTATCGGTGTATTTTGAAGGATTTCTCGCGTGATGTCTTTACCATTGATATAGGCGCCAAAAACTCTTCCAGAATGAATAACTACCTCTCGCGACGAGGTATCGTGAACTCTCAGTTCTGCTATTTGTGCGAAACTCGGTGATTGTTTAATCACTCTCGACATAATCAAGGAGCCGAGCGGGCAGTATGCTGGGCAAAAAATATCGATAGCATATTTCCTCTGGCGCGGCGGTGGAACAGGAGTAGGATTTTGAAATGATGGCGGTGAAATATTAGAGAATTTCCTAAACATCATATTCGATGGTATGCCCATAAAATCGCACTCGGTTATTTTCTCGAAGCCGAATGCCTCCCAAATCGGTGTATCTAAATTTCCCGAACTGAAAACAACAACTCCACCGTAGTTTTTCCTCTCGAGTCTTTCCATAACTTGAACGAGAAGCAAGTTCTTATGTTTGGATGTGGAAATAGCGGGTTGTGTCCAATAGCACAAAATCACGATGATATTATTCCCAAAAATCGGCAATGGTGCATACTCTATGGGAATTTCTATAGAGAAGCCTACAATTCTACCCCAATCTATCATCAATAATCCTGTTAGACCGAATGGCATATTGGATAGAAACCAGTTGTTTCTCTGCCGTATAAACGATGAACTTTCGATACCACTTAGCAAATGCTCCGAACAACCTGCTCCTAAAAATGTTACCAACGATGGTGTTAATTCCCTGAATTCCAATAAATTATCCCCTCCTTTTATCAATTATTATATAATAATCGTTTTTCTTATTGCAAATGTGCCGGGATGATATAATATTTTAATCGTTATAACTTATATTACTGTAAGGAGTTGCATTATAAGGAAAATTTAAAATATTTAACAATTTGACATTTTTCAAAATTTCATTATTAATTAAATATAAATATATTTATCAATTGGTATGTTCACGATATTAGTTGCAATTATAGTTTTAGGTGTCATTGTATTTATCCACGAGTTCGGGCATTTTTTAGTAGCCAAACTATCCGGAATCGGAGTGGAAAGATTTTCCATCGGTTATCCTCCGACGATGATTTCCCATAAGTTTGGCGAGACCGAATACTGTATCGGCTGGATACCTTTCGGTGGATATGTTAAACTCAAAGGTGAAGAACCCGACGAAGTTCCGACCGACTCTCGAAGTTTCAGGGCGAAATCCCCGCTTACGAGAATCGCAGTCCTTTTTGCGGGTCCTTTTATGAACATAGTGCTGGGCTTTATTTTGATATGGTTCATTCTCGTAGGCTATGGTGAATCTACTCCAAAATATGATTTGCCCAAGATAGGTTCCACAATAACTGGGATGCCCGCTGAAAAAGCTAAACTCGCTCCCGGCGATGTAATCATAAAAATCGATGGCGATACCGTTGAAACTTGGGATGATATGGCAAAACTTATTCATTCCAAACCCGATATGCCTATTGCTCTGACGATTCTCAGAGATGATTCGTTGATAAATGTTATTTGCACTCCCGAGCCGAAAACTATACCGACCGAAAGCGGTGACTCTACCGTCGGTATGATAGGCATAGCGCCGCCGACAGTTCAGAAGAAGTTGTCGATATTCCCCGCTTTTATCCGTTCGATTCAGGCTACGATATCGATTGCTTCTGCTGTTCTGTCCTTTCTTGTGGGTCTTATAGTAGGAAAAGCTTCGCTTTCCGAGGTCGGCGGTCCTGTAATGATTGCTCAAATAGCGGGCGAATCCGCAAAACTCGGTATATGGCAGTTGCTTATGTTTATCGCAGCTCTCTCCATAAATCTCGCACTGCTCAATCTTATTCCCTTGCCACCGCTGGATGGCGGACAAATAATGTTCACAGCAATCGAGGGCATTAGGAAAAAAGCATTGAGTATTAAATTCCAGGCGACTTTCCAGCAGATAACAATCGCGATACTTCTCGCATTTATGCTACTTGTCACGGTCAAAGATATACTTCGGTTCTTTTGATATGGATGAATGCCTGTTTTTGTTCTTGCTATCCAAATAAAATTAAATATCTTTGGAACAATTATCGGGAAGGAACTTATTATGCGAAAAATTTTCATTATAATTGCGCTATTTTCTATTTGTTATGTGGTGTATGGTGAGATGGATGGTTTCCCTGTTAGTTTCGGTATCGGAGAGGATACTCCAGTTTGGTCAGCACCTGCCTTTGTCCGATTGGATACGAATTTTATCGTGATATGCGGTTCTACAAACGATACGCTATACGGTTTCAATCTCGATGGTTCATCAGCGAATGGTTTTCCCGTCTGTGTCGATGGACCTATCCGTTCTAAAATCGGATGGACAAAAATCGACACTTTCATCGCGATTTTCGTATTGACTGCGGATGGCAGACTTTCCAGAATAGATTGGGATGGCACAAATTCCACGACAGTTTTCCATACGACGCTCGGCGAGAATTCAAACTATATCTCGCCGGTTCTCGAGGATATAAATTTTGATGGTTTGTTAGAAATACTTGCAGCAGTCGATACTACATTATTCTGTCTCGATATCTACGGCGATACTTTATGGACAGCGGGATTTATATCATCTACGGGGTTCGCAGTGGCTACGCCATCCTGCGGAGACATCGATGGCGATGGTTCGCCTGAAATCGTCGTCGAGGGCTACCAGATGTTGAATGTTTTCACATCGAGCGGAGAGGAAGTTTCAGGATTCCCTATCGAACTTTCCGATGATGAAGCATTTAGCTATTCGTCGGCATTACTTTTCGACTACGATAAGGATGGTGCTTACGAGATATTCTGCGGACTCCATCAGATAAGCGGTGCGAACTATGGCTTGATTAAAGCGTTCGAGAGCGATGGCTCTGAAATCGGCGACCCGTTCTTCACTGTGGCGTATTCTTATGGTGGATGGATTTATTCTCCGCTTTCACTCGGTGATGCCGATGGCGATTACAATCTCGACCTGTGCTTCGGAAACCTGCCAGCAGAACTTTACGCGATAAATATCGATGGAAATATATCCAGTTTCGGTGGCACGGGAAGAGACCAACCAGGGCATATCTACGGCTCGATTTTGATGTCCGACCTCGATGGAATACCAGGACCCGAGTATATTTTCCAGACAGTGAACGAAACCGATTCTAATTCGCTGATGTTCGTTATGGACCCCGGTGCAAACGATGTTCTCGGTTTTCCAGATACTATGGAATCCAATCTTGGCGGTATGTTGACACCAGCGATTTGCCCGTTGGGAGAAAGCACCTATGTTGCCGCCATCACCGGCGATGGAAATCTTCACCTGTGGGGAATAGCGAATACTCCTCTGCCGGGATATGCGAATTGGATGGAATTGTTCGGCGATAGGCAAAATCGAAATCTCGCACCGCCGACAAATGTCCAACTTTCGCTTACGAAAATCGATTCCGCTATATACGAACTCGACTGGCAGAGAAGTTCGAATTCGGAATTTGTCGATTACCTCATTTATCTCGCGACAGACTCCGCCGGAAGTAATTGCGTTCTGCTCGATTCGATTACAGATATTGCCGAGACGAGTTATACTTACGAATCCGATACTCCGCCAGAATCTTTGTGGTTTTTTGTGCTTGTCGAAGATATTTTCGGAAGAACATCGCTGCGAAGTGTTCCGAAATCGCCTTATGACACGACTTATATAGATGAGAAGACATCGCTTCCTGCCCGAATTTCGTTAAATGTTTCGCCGAATCCGTTCAATTCTTCGTGTGCCATAACGATTTCGACTAATTCTGTATCTCGGGAAAACGATAAGCAAAACGGAATAGATGAGATTATAATATACGATTTGAAAGGAAATATTGTGCATAATTACAGCGAGAGAGGTCTCCCGACATCGATAGATAATTCATCAGGGAATCGATATC
>CAYRNI010000068.1:0-4359 GCA_964425665.1 uncultured bacterium | reverse complement strand
GCGAATTTTGATGGACAGACGATTACAAAAAGAGTTGTATATTTGAAATAGGAGGAAATTTCGATGAACATATACGAACAGCACGGCTGGGAGATGGTGCCATCGAGGAATGGCTTCGGACAGGCTCTTGCCGAACTTGCGGAACGACATCCCGAACTCGTGGTTATCGGTGCGGATTTGACCGAATCTACGCGTGCGAACTATTTTTCGGAGAAATTTCCCGCCCGATTTTTCAATGCCGGTATCGCCGAGCAAAATGCCGCAGGGATGGCTGCTGGACTCGCTCTCGCAGGGAAAATCCCTGTGTTTTCAACTTATGGTGTATTTGCTGCTGGCAGAGCGTTCGACCAGATTCGCACTACGATTTGCTATTCCAATGCGAATGTAAAAATCGGCGGTGCTCACGCCGGGCTTTCTGTCGGTCCCGATGGTGCTACGCATCAGGCGTTGGAAGAAATCGCACTTATGCGGGTTCTTCCGAGAATGACGCTTTTTGCTCCCGCCGACGCCGAGGAAACCCGAAAAGCAACCATCGCCGCAGTGGAAGAAATCGATGGTCCCGTTTATATCAGGTTTGGGAGAGCCCCCGTGCCGACGATTACCGATGAGAACACCCCATTTGAAATCGGGAAGGCGCGGATTGTCCGAGATGGCGATGATATAACAATTATCGCCTGCGGAGCGATGGTCGCAGAGTCTATTCTCGCATCGGAAATTCTCGAGAAAGATGGTATTTCTGCTCGAGTTGTGGATATGCACACAATCAAGCCGATAGATGCTTCGACAATCGAAAAATGTGCCATCGATACGGGTGCGATTTTGACTGTCGAGGAACATCAAATAGAGGGCGGGCTCGGTGGAGCGGTCGCAGAGGTCGTCGTTAGAACTCATCCTGTCCCTATGGATTTTGTCGCTGTGAACGATAGGTTCGGCGAATCGGGGCAACCGCTCGAACTACTACAAGCATTCGGACTCGACTATAAATCTATCGCCGAAAGAGCGAAAAAATTATTGGCTAAAAAATAAAGCGAATATTCGATTAAAATTCAAAATCTATATGCCATCCCGATGTGAATGTCGGTTATTTTGTAGCTTTCGGATACATCGCTCACCATTTCGGTGGAGTATGATTTCTGCCAGTTCGTATATACTGCACTGCATTCGATGAGGAAATTCTTATCCACCAGAAAGGCGAGCCCACCCGTGAACGCCTGCCTTTCTTTGTCTACTGTTATTGGCTTATATGGGAGCGGGTCGTATCTGTATCCTGCGCGAATTCTTGTGGGCAAAATCTTTAAGGGAATTGTAAATTCCAATCCTGCTCCAAATGACAGAACCGCTCGGTAGGAATCGGGTATCAACGTATTTTCATCGACGAGATATGCGGGGTTGTGATATCTTGTCTGTCTCCAATCCGAATATAGCATATCGGCTGCGACATTAACAACAGGAGACTTGAATGCTACACCTGTTCCGAACTGAAACGGCGTGGTAAGATTTATATCGTCTTCATATTGATACTCCTCGATAATCTCGTCTGTGCTATCCGTTTTCTCCAAAGTAGTTTTCTGAATGTATTCCTGTTTTATCGCGATTGCGGCTGGGAATTTTACCAATGCTCCCCATGTAAAGTATTTATTCGGCGTAATAGCGAGACCGAACCTTCCAGTGACGCCGGAGACATCATCTGTGAGCGCATCGGAGAAAATCGAATCGATAATTGTCGAATCTGTGAAACCCGAGATAGTCGCATCCCATGTGTAATTGTTCGCACCCGCCAGTGCCTCGACAGTTGCACCCATCGAAACTGCTTTGGACACCTGCCCACCGATGCCGAAGAATAAGGCTCCGACCCCGCCATCGGAATTTTCCAGTGCGTCGATTGTGTTGTTATCCTTTCTCGTTCCGAAAAATTCTGCGGAATGGTCGAACGATTGAAATCGGTAGAATCCTCCTGCCAAAGCGACACCACCTCGTTTCGCTTGGAGGGAAAGAACTCCCCCCAGCGCCCCGAGTTTCACTGATGAAAATTGTGATGTTCGAGAATTCATCTCGCCGATTGCACAAGACGATTTTCCATTGCGGACAGAAATTATTCCGCCGACTTCGTTCCTATAAACGAACCCTAAAAGTGCCGGATTGTAATACGCGGCGGAATAATCTTGCGCAAGCGCTATGTGAGCACCGCCCATAGCCATCGCCCGTATTCCGACACCTGTGAAGTTGTCGACATAAGTTATCTCCTGTGCCACATCGTCAGCAGTGGCGAAAGAAACCAATGCGACGAATATCATTATAGATACCAGCGTTTTCATTTTATCCTCCTGTTTTATATTTCGAACTGCTAATCCTGTTTTGCGAATTCTCTATTTACATCCCTCGTCTTTCGTGGGGTTGAGATGGAGTTGTCGGTCGAGTTCCAGTCGAATCGGTTGTAGTCGAACTGTCGTTGTCCTCATCACTAAAGAATATGTCCAGAAAATCTATTATGCAGCAAGAACTGTGGGATTCCTCATAGTAGGGTTCCGGATAATATCTTTCGCGAGTTTTCGTTTCGTCGATATCCTTGTCGTGAATTACTTTTCCATTTTCCGATTTTTTCTTGATATTTGGATTCCAGTAATAGTCGTTCCATCCCTTAGTCCATTTGGATTCTGGGAAAAACTGCTGGCGATGATTTCTCATCCAAGCCTGTTTCGTGAGTCTTTTGGTCGAGACTGTCGTATAGCACCCCGAAATGAACAGAACAGTTATAAACAGCAGACTTGTAAATGTGTAAATCCTACGCATTTTCATCTCCTTCTTTATTCACGAAATATACATCAATAATCGTGCCAATACCGAAATAGCAAGCATTCACGATAAAATAATACTCGAAGCAAATTTTTATTTGCACAATTATTATGCTATTCTTCATTTAGATGGTGAACCGCAAAAGTTTTGTGGAATGTCATATGTTCGATAGCATATCTCGGACCTTCTCTTCCGAGCCCGCTATCCTTTACTCCGCCATAAGGCATAATATCTGTGCGAAAGGTCGGGACATCGTTGATGATAACCGAACCGACATCGATTCTCTCGAATGCCTTGCGGGCAGAAACAATATCCCTCGTGAACACACCGACATTAAGACCATATACGCTATCGTTCACTAAATCTATCGCTTCATTTATTTCCGTTACTTTATTTATTGCAACGATTGGAGCGAATGCTTCATCTTGTATGATTTTAGCATCCTGAGGAACATTTATAATTGTTGTCGGTTCGAACAAACTGCCATCGAAGTTTCCGCCGCATACTATTTCTGCTCCATTTGCGACGGCTTCATCGAGCCACTGTTTTATCCGCGAAATGTCCTTTTGTGAAATCATCGGACCGACATCGGTGTTTTCGCTCATCGGGTCGCCGAGTTTCATCTGACGCATTGCGCTGGCGATATGTTCGACGAGCGAATCGAATATCGGCTCTTCCGCATAGACTCTTTGGGTGGATATGCAAACCTGCCCCGCCAATGCCGTCGCACCTTTGGAAATTCTATCAGCAGACCAGAATATATCGGCATCGGAAAGAACAATTGCGGCGGAGTTCGAGCCGAGTTCGAGTGCGATTTGCTTAGCAGCAGAATATTTTGCGAGTTCCTTACCGACTTTTGCACTACCAGTGAATGTAACGACTTTTATTCTCGGGTCGCCGGCAAGAGGAGGACCGATTTTCTCACCGCTTCCAGTAAGAACCGAAACCGCCTCGGCAGGATAGCCGGCATCGAGAATGAGTTTGCCGAGCATCAGCCCCGTAATCGGCGTTTGCGATGCAGGTTTTAGTATGAATGGATTGCCCACAGCGATAGCGGGTGCGATTTTGTGCATAGCGAGGTTCAGCGGGAAATTGAATGGAGTTATCGCCAGCACGGGTCCCGATGGAAAGCGCTGATAAAAACCCCATTTATGAGCACCATTCGGAGCAGAATCGAATGGAATGACCTCGCCGAGCGGCTCCCTCGTGAGAGCAGCAGAAAGTGCTAATGTTTCTTGCGCTCTGTCGACTTCCACTCGTGCTTCTCGAATAGTCTTACCGACCTCGGAGACGATGATTTTGGCAAATTCGTCCGCTCGCTCGGACAAAAGTTGTTTTGCCCGCAGAAGTATATCCTCGCGATGACGAGAACATAGAGATTTCGTTTCCTCGAATGCAAAGTGAGCGATTTCCGCAGATTTCTCGACGATTTCATCGTTCGCTATACTGATTCGCCCTAAAACTTTGCCATCGTAAGGAGATTTCACCTCGAACTTCTCGTCGGTGTGGATTTCCTTACCACCGAGTATAAGAGGATAGTCCATAATAACCCTCCCGAAATATTTT
>CAYRNI010000067.1:0-11550 GCA_964425665.1 uncultured bacterium | reverse complement strand
AAAAATATGTGGTATTTCATAAAATCCCCTGCTATGGAAAAAGTATAAACCGAAACCTTGATATTTCCAATGAAATAATTTGGGGTAATGCAATTTTTACGATAAATCGACTCTGTCGAAAAGAATTTCATTTTTTGCACCGAATTTTTTGGTGATTTTGCCATCCTCGACTAATTTTTCGAGTTCGTTTTCGATGAAGTAAATCGGGAATGGAATCGCATCGTATAGGTGATGAAGCGGTGTATCTAACGCGATTGAATCTACTAATAGATTCTTGAAAGGTTTCAATGGAGCGATTTTTCTGCTTTTCGCCGAATGAATCCAGCCCTCGATATCGGGATTTGTCGCGAAAATTCTCGTGATTTCGCCGGTCGCACGCCAAGCATCTGTACCGATAGGTATCATTTCTCGCACCCAATCCGCTATGGATATATGTTTTCGCACCATTTCATAGGCGAGATTAAAGCGATTATCGGGAATGCCGAATTCTTTTAGACCATCAATTGCAAGCGGGATTATTTTATTTTCGATGAAATCCGAGGCACTTATTTCCTCGCCCTCGATTATAAATGTCGCCTGCATACCAGAAATTTCAGCATTGATGCGATTTATCCCATATTCGACAGGGTCGAATTCGATTTGTGCTTTTTGGAAATGAGATGTTTTAGCCACGAGTCCGATATAGAGTGCCGCCAATTCGGTCATAAGATTCGGTGTCGGCAGACTATCTCCCGCTCGAAGTTCGATTGTGGATTTGTATGGATATTTGATGCAAATATCGTCACCCCAAGGAATTGTCGATGTATCCGTCTCTATTACCGATGCTGGCACACTGCAAAATCGGGCATTTTGCGTCATTCTATGCGATTTGTATTTGCCATCGAGACTCGGACTGGACGATGATAGAGCGATGAATGCTGGCACATAGGGAATCAGTCGATTGTGCAATTCCGCAGCATCTACGAAATGCTCGATAGAACCCGCGTGAATATGTCCTCCTGCAACATTTACATCGGATTCGCGAAAACCGAGTGGCACGAGAACGAGATTTTTGCGCGATGCTATTTTTTTGCATAGTTCGAACGCTCTGGATATTCTATCGTGCAATTCGCCGTATGAATGAGCAACACCGATTCTTATTTCGAGCGAATCCAAATCCTCGCCGATTTCCAATTCGGGAGATTTCGAATATGCAGAATCTATAATCGCCGATATTTTTTCCTTGCCAGCGCTGTATCCTGTTCGTCCGCTGTTGACAAAAATTTCCCAGTCGATACCCGCTGTTATTTTGTCGATTTTATTCATTATCTTTGGGGAACAAGTTTAATATTGCCATTTTTTAGTTCGATAGTATCGGGCAGATTATCTATGAATTTGCCGAACATCGTGTTAGAGATTTGCTGCAATTCGAGTTTTTTGATTATACCATTTTCAATAATCGAAACTCGCGGTTTTTTCCTACCGGCGGCTATTATGAAACATCCACTATCAGATTTTGTATATCCGAGCAAAAAGCCATTAGTAATTTTAAATTTTGTCATAGGAGTTAAAAATATTTCGAAATTTGCACCGGAATTTTTCGGTATTCGCTTTTTTGCTAAAAGCATTTTTATATGCGGCAATGGTGCATACTTATTCGACCACACTCGCGGGATAGTTTTCGTATCGAAACTTATGCAAAGTCCATCGCCGGTGCTTTCCCTGCCGATTGCAAAAAAACCATATTTATCGGTCTTAATGTCACCGATATAGTTTATCCATTCATCGTTGAAATCCCAAAAAGCATAGACCGATTTTTGCGAGCAATGAAAAATTTCCCCCGATGGTTCCTGAAAATACAGGTCAGATGATTTATATCCGAAAGGTTTTATATTGAGTTTGAAATATGGCTCTATGGTTATCGCTTTCGTCTTTTTGGCTGAATTATCCAAATTCAACGATATTTTGAATACCGGCGAATTTGCCGATAGTTCGGTTTTTATCGTCGTATGGACATTCGAAATTTTGCTCTTAATCGAAACCGAACATTTTTCATCATCGCTGAATATTTTATTAGATTCCATTTTTTCGGGCTCGAACTTTGCACTTTCAATATCGAAATTTTTCGATTTGCCCTTCGTAAAAGATGCACCACAAGCAAAAGTATGCCATATACATTTGAGGTATGTATTATCGAAAAAGGATTCACCATCATTTGTCGAAAGATAGACGATTCTTCCCGCACGAATAGGAGAGATTACCATCTTAGCGAACGAGTTGCCCAAAAACATTTCGTCATAGCCATCGCCATTGAGGTCGGCTAAATATTTCACCGATTTATTATGCGAAATTTTCGGGATCTTTTTTGGTTTTTTTATTTTAGCAATAGCATTTTTGGTTTCGGCTTCATCGAGAACGATTAGTTCGCCTTTCGATGGCTGCGGAGCATTTTTTGGAAATTCTCGTGTGATTTTTACAATTTTTCCTTTCAGCGAACTCGAGATTTTAACCGTGTCCGCGAGAACATCTGTGATTTTAACCCATAATGAATAAGCATTCTGAAATTTTAGTTTTTTTACATTTTCTATTTTTGCTGCAAATCGCATAATTCTCCCGTTTCTCGAATAGTAAAAAACTAATATATCGATTTTTAATTTTTGTCAAAGTAAGAATTTGGCATATTATTTGCGTAATCTATTCCGAGTATTCCGATACTCATATTTTTTTATATCGGCTTTCTGCTTTGATAATAACAAATTATTTCATTCAAGCGTTTTAACAAATAATTTCTTTTTCGATTGCAAATTTGACAAACAATGTCATAATGGCAATACAGGAAGGAGTTTTATATGATTAGGGTAAGAGAACTCACGAAAAAGTATGGCGATTTTAAGGCACTGGATTCTGTCTCCTTCGATGTGAACAACGGCGAAATATTGGGATTTTTAGGTCCTAACGGAGCGGGTAAATCGACCACGATGAAAATAATTACCTGCTTTATGCCGCCCACATCGGGGACTGTCGAGGTGGATGATTTCAATATTTACGAGCATTCTATGGAAATCCGTAAGAGAATCGGTTATCTACCGGAGACGAATCCGTTATACTACAATATGTATGTTCTCGATTATCTGAATTTTGTCGCGGAAATCCGAAAAATTCCCAAGGAAAAGCGTAAGGAACGACTCGATTATGTAATCGATACCTGCGGACTTGCGGCTGCACTGACGAAGGATATCGGGACATTATCGCGAGGGTATAGGCAGAGAGTCGGTCTCGCTCAGACTTTAATTCACGACCCGGAAATTCTCATTCTCGATGAACCCACACTCGGACTCGACCCGAACCAAATTATAGAAATTACCGACCTAATCAAAAAAATAGGGAAGGAAAAAACGGTGATGGTATCCACACATATTTTGCCTTGGGTTCAATCGACCTGCGATAGAGTGGTGATACTAAATCACGGGCGTGTTGTCGCCGATGACACATTCGAGAATTTGAGGTCGAAGTATCAAAATCCCGAAAATGTTACGCTCGAAACTATTTTCCACGATTTGACGATAAAGAATATAAAAGTGGATGAACTGGGAAGAACTACTGGAACTACTCAGAATGTCTTATACGATGAAAAGGATTCCACATCTAATCCCAATTCGGCGAGTTCGGAAGGAGGTGAGCAACGATGAATTTTTCAAATATATTCACGATATATAAGAAGGAGATGAAAAATTATTTCAATACTCCACTTGCATATATAGTTTTGATTATATTTCTCATCGTTTCGGGGTATTTTTTCTCGTATGGGCAGACAGGGATGTTCGCATACAAGCAAGCAGATATGAGAATCATATTTCAAGTTCTCCACATAATATTTGTGATTTTTATCCCCGCCATTTCTATGGGGCTTATCGCCGAGGAAAAATCTAACGGAACATTGCAACTTCTGGTAACTATGCCTGTTCGAGATTTGGATATAATATTGGGCAAATATCTCGCCGCTCTGTCATTAATTCTTATATATCTTTTACTTACCTTGCGGTATCCCATTATACTCGATAAATACGGCAATCTCGATTGGGGACCTGTAATCGGCGGATATGTAGGTTTGTTTTTTGCTGGGGCATCTTATCTGGCGATAGGTATCTTTGCATCCTCTATAAGCAAAAATCAGATTGTGGCATTTATTCTCGGTGTTGTTCTGTGTTTCGCTTTTCAGATGACCGATTCCTTACCGACTTTGTTCCAAACAGGTAGTGTTTTCGAGGGTCTCGGTGCAGGCTCGATTATAACAAATATCGTGATTATCTTGATTGCCGCAGCATTGGTTACGATGTTTATCCATTTTATCGCTCCTCACATATCTATCGAGAAAGCATCCGCTATCGTAGCTCTCGCTCTGGCTATTATCATAATAATTCTCGCTCTGGCAAAATTCGTTCCATCGCTGTTCATATATATCGGTATAAACCATCATTTTAAGAATATAGCGAGAGGTGTATTAGATACCACCGACCTTGTATATTATTTATCATTGGTAGGACTATTCCTTTATCTCGGGACATATACACTCGCAGAAAGAAAATGGAAATGAGAGGTGGAACTATGAATACTAAATCGAAAATCACAGCGAATAGGTTAATATCGTTAATTTTATTTATTGCCGTGCTTATAGTTGTAAATCTTGTCGCAAAGAATGTGTTCGCACGAGTCGACCTGACAGAAAACAAAATTTACACATTAACGGATGCCACAAAAGATATACTGCGCAATCTCGACGATAGAGTCACGATACGAGCATATTTCTCCGAGGGTTTGCCCGCTCAATACGCCGAATACAGACAGATAATCAAGGATAAACTCGACGAATACAAAATATATGCCGGCGATAATCTTCAATACGAGTTTATCGACCCATCGGATTCCATCGGGAAGCAGCGAGCACAATCCGATGGAGTGCCTCAGGCGAGAATAAATGTGTTCGAGAACGACCAATATACATCTCGAAATATTTATCTCGGTCTGGCTATCACATATCAAGATAAGAAGGAAGTGATACCTGTTGTCGAAAATCTTTCGGGGTTCGAATACGAACTGACGAGAGCGATTCTCAAAGTCTCATCGCCCGAAACCGATGTCGGTTATCTGACGAGTAATGGCACACTCGATATGACAAAGGATGTCCCCACTCTGATACAGGTTTTGAGGTCACAATACACTGTGAGACCTGTGGATTTGACCCGTGGGAAAATTCCGCCGAATATATCGACACTAATAATACTGAAACCAACCGAGCAGTTCAGCGATTCGGAGCTGTATGCTCTCGACCAGTTCGTTATGAGAGGTGGAAACCTGGCGGTATTTTTCGACAAAATCGATGCCGATATGGAAACGGGCAGAACACAAAAACTCGATATAGGACTAAATAAATTGCTAAATAATTATCATCTGGGTGTGAACGATGATATAGTTCTCGATAGAAATCATGTCCAAGTTACTATTCCACAGATATCGGGTTCGATGATTCATTTTGTCCGAGAGGATTATCCTTTTATACCGATAGTTACCAATTTCGACAGGGAAAATCCAATAGTGAAAAAACTCGAGAATATAAATCTAATCATCGCCAGTTCTATAGATACCAGTATGCTGCCGAATTCTGGGTTGAAATACTCGGTTCTCGCTCGCTCGTCGAACTATGCTTATCTTATGCAATCGAACTATACGATTTCACCTAATTTCCAACTTACGCCGAGTATGTATAATGCCTCGAATGTTCCTCTGGCGGTTGCTGCTTATGGCAAGTTCGATAGTTATTTCACAAATAGCGAGTTTGCAAGCAACGATAGTAAATTCAAATCGGAATCCTCAGAAGCGAAAATAGTTTTGGTCGGCGATGGCGACTTCATAGCGGATAAATTTCTCGGCAGAGCCGCAACTAAAAGCCCTAATATGATATTTTTCTCAAATATAATCGATTGGCTAACGCTCAAAAAGAACTTGATTTCGATTAGGTCGAGGGAAGTTACATATAGACCGATTCAGAAAGTGGTGGATGGTAAAATAGTCGAGTTCACGAACGCCGAAAAAAGCAGAATCAAATTGATGAACATACTTTATCCTGTCTCTATCGTTCTGATTTTCGGAATTATCTATTTCATAATAATCGGAATAAAGAAAAAGGCGGAGGTGAAATTATGAAAAAGATAAATATAATCCTACTAATCATAATAATCGTCGGATTAGGAATATATTTTGCGACACATAAATCGTTGAAATCATATTCCACCGAAGACAAATCCAAGTTCGCTAAAATATTCAAAAAATTCGATAAAAATTCTATAGATAAAATCGAATTCAGAAAGTTCAGAAGTTTGACTACAATCGTGAAAAAAAATAATAAGTGGTTTGTGCAGGATTCCGTTTCATCATTCCCTGCCGACGAGGACAATGTGAACAGTTTGCTCGAAGACCTCGATTCGATAGAAATATTAAATATATGCTCGACAAATCCGAAATCTCATTTCAAAATGAAAGTTGATACTATTCAAGGTGCGCATTTTACCCTATATCAGAGCAAAGATACCGTGATGGATATCATAATCGGTGGATTTGCTGGCTATGGCTCGACATATATAAGACCTGCCCAAAGCGATAATGTGTATGAGTCGAAAGGTATGCTGATTAGATATTCCTCGATAACCGATTGGCGAAATAAAACACTCGCCAAAGTTCCAATAGAACAAATTAAGTCGTTCAAGTATCAATCTCCCGACATTTCCTATTCGATAGAAAAAGCGGATTCGGGATGGTTGATAACCGACGAGAAAAATAATCAAACATTTTTAGGCGATTCTGCCAAAATAGCGGGGCTGTTGAGACCACTGAAAAAATTCAATGCTTCGACCGTCGCAAATTTGCCTGCTGATACGGTTGGAGTAAAATTCGATAAGCCTGTCTACCATACGGAAATAATAACAAATGATGGAAATAAAATATCTTTCTCTGCCTACGCTATGAAAGATAATAAGAATATGTTCATAGTTAAGAACGATACGAGTTCAATTTACTATCGGACATACAAAGGTGCATTGGAAAGGTTTGCCAGAAAAGATTTAAGTTCGTTGAAGAAAACAGCATTCGCAGAGAATAAATCGAATATATCCACTCCGCCAGGACCACCTAATGTAAAATCCATCGCTGTCAATCCGAAGGTTAAAACCATAACTCCTAATGTGAAAAGTGACACATCGAACATAAAGGTCGGCAATACGAAGGTCACTAAAAAGAAGACGAAGTGAAATCGTTTATCGGGGAATACGATTTTCTGAAATATATTTTATCGAGTGAAAATCCGAGTTCATATATATGGATTCGGATTTTTAATTATCACTTATTGCTTTTAGTCGTGACTTGAATTGCCGCACCGATGAGCGATGTCACAAGAATTATTATAGCATTCGTTTGAGAGATAGTGCCCGTTTTAATTGCATTAATCGCATCGACTTTGGTGATAATTTGCACGACACCCATAACGAGTAATGTCGCACCGAGCAGTGCCGAAGTTGCGATAACGGCGGGTTTTCTGACAATAACCGCCAGTATCGCAAAAATAATCGTGAATGCAGTAACTACAATCCACTGAGGGAATTGCGGACTCGATTGGCACAATATTTGACCGAGCATCGCACCTAATATTCCACCGAGAATGATGAAAACAGCGATTTTAGCCAATTTGAAAATCATCGCACCGATTATACCGCCTACCAACGCACTGAGAACCCAAAAAATCGGAGACACTGTATATATAGTTGAAATTAAAATTCCAGATATTGCTCCGACTAAAAATCCAAGCAGAAAAATCGAGCCATTGAAAAGTTTATAGCCGAAGAGTAAAAGAACCAGCCCGATTAAAATATATATGATAGCCCCGATAAACTGCATAGTTCACCTTTAAATTTCGTTTATTGACCATTTGATTTTTCCAGCGGTGATTTCTAATATTCCCCACGAGCGAGTTCCAGAATAAACATTCCCCGATAGCGCACCAGGGTTCAGCACTCGAACGCCATCCATAATTTCATCGAAAATTTGATGCGAATGACCGAATAGAACAATATCTAATTTTCTTTCGGGGTATTCATACCGCAATCGTTCTAAAACCCGTTTCCCGAGATTATTTGGCGAACCCCATCCGTGCATCAGTCCGATATTCATATCGGCAAGCGAAAATACCGCAGATTTCCCCAATTCGGAACAGACAATCGAATCATCCATATTTCCGCAAACACCGTAGAAAGATTTCGATGAATTTCGCAAGCGCTGTAAGGCATCCATAGTAGTTATATCACCACAATGGATTACAACATCAAATTTCCCCAGTTCATCGAGAAAACCGGGGATGAAATCGCGCACTCTATCGCCTATATGAGTGTCAGAAATTACCGCTATTCTCACGGCTTATCGTTTCTTCTTTTTGTGTCGGTCTCTTTTTCTACGCTTTTTTAATTTATGTCTTTTGACTTTGCGTAATTTTCGTTTTCTACCACAAGGCATACAAACCTTTCGTTTTTTATTTATATATTATTCTCATCAAAAAAGATATTTTTTATAAATGCGCAAGATATTTCTTAAATTTTTTATGAATAAACCTTTAATTACAAAAAAATCTTGACATAACGATATCGCTCGATATTTTCCATTCGAGACGGCGGTATCGTCTAGTGGTTAGGACGGGTGGTTCTCAGCCATCAAGCCGGGGTTCGATTCCCCGTACCGCTATTTTTCCTGTGTCATTTGACCAAATTCCGCTTGTATATATATTCGGCGATTTGAACAGCGTTTGTCGCCGCTCCTTTGCGAAGATTATCTGCCACAATCCAAAAATGGAAATAGTTAGGTCGTTCGGGGTCCTTGCGGATTCTTCCGACAAAAATTTCGCGTCTTCCGCTAACCCTTATCGGCGTTGGAAATTTGCTATCGAAAATGAGTCCGCGACCAAATGATTGTATCGAACTAACAATATCGTCGAGACAAATTTCGTTTTCAAATTCGACTAAAACAGATTCGCTGTGTCCATTAAGGACAGGAACACGCACCGCAGTCACCGACACGGGCAAATCGGGCATATCGAGAATTTTTTTCGTCTCGAAACGAACTTTTTTCTCCTCAGTGTATTCGAATGTCTCGGTAATCTTGCCGATTGCAGGAACCACATTAGAGAAAAGTGGAACTTTTGGATTTTCGGCAAAGGGATGTTTCCCGATATAGTCCGTAATGTCGGCGTCGTCGTATTTTTCGGACAGTTGTTTCCATTCCTCGATGAATTGTTCCAATGCACTTTTTTTACCGCCTGATATAGCTTGATATGTTGAGACGAATACGGATTTAATTCCGAATTTTTTCAATGCCGCTAGCACAACGACCAGTTGGATTGTGGAGCAGTTAGGATTGGCAATTAATCTCGTTCCGATTCGTTGGAATATCGTATCCGCATTCACCTCTGGAACGACCAGCGGCACATTCGGGTCGCTGCGGAAAGCCGACGAGTTGTCGATTACAAATGCACCTCGCTCGACAAACAGCGGAGCGAATTCTCTTGCCACACTGGCACCAGCGGAAAATAGAGCGATATCGACATCGGGGATAGAATTTTTATCGAGAACTCGAACGGGTATTTGTTTTCCGCGAAACTTTACTACCTTGTCAGCCGACCTTTTTGATGCGATAGGAATCAATTCGTCGATTGGAATATCGAAATCGCCACTGGCGAGTTCCGAAAGCATAACCGAACCGACGAGTCCCGTAGCACCAACAATTGCGATACGCATATTTCACTCCTGCTGAGAAATGGAAGGTCTATCGATATTTTCTGTCGGCGGAGGAATCTTAGATTCTTTTTCATCCTGTTCGGGATGAGGTATCGTCTCCTCGATTAGTTCTTTTACCTTTTGCCAATCCTGCAAACCTGTCGAGACATCTGGTTTCACCTTAGCGAATTTTATCATATCTGCACGCCGCAATAGTTCCTCTGTCGTGTCGATAAATCGAGCCGCTAAAATTCTGTCTATATCGAGTGTAGCATCGCGTAAATTTTCCATCGTCTCGGTAGTGGAAAGTTCGAGTGCGGAAATTCCGAACCTACCCTCGATGTATTGTCTTAAAATATCTGTCAGTTTGTCGAAATACTCCTTGAATTCACCCGTTTTCAATAAGTCGGATTCGGCGAGTGCATCGAGTTGCATAAGAGCGATTTCCCACGGCGGTTTGCGAGGTGCTATGAACTCCACTATACTTATTCCTCGCTTCCGTAGATGTAAATACGACAGTATCCCGAGAATAACTATGACGATAGCAACAGCTAAAAGTCCGTTCATCGCAAATCTTTTATAGTTGAATTTCACAGGTCGAGGAGGTTTAACATCTTTTATATCCAAACTATCAGTCGCGCTATCGCCGAGCAAACTGATGAATGAAATTCGTATCGGTTGTGTCAGTATTGTGTCTGCGGAATTATCCGAATGAATAACCACCGCACCCAGAGGGGGAATAAGATTATCGTGAATGTCGAAATATGCCAGTTTATAGTGAATTTCTTGGTGAAGAATATCGCCTTTTCTAACGACACTATCCAACGAGACGCCGATAACATCGAATCCCGCTATGGTGGAATCTTTCGGAGCGAAAAGTCCGATTTTCACCGTATCGGGATAATCCACAGCGATTGTTAATGTCGCTGTATCGCCGATTTCTACGAATGATGGTTCCAGTTCAGCCGAAACATTCACCCGACAAAAGGAAATCACGAACGAAAATAGAATAACTATGGCTATTTTGATTAAGATTTTCATATTCGGTTGATTATTTTGTCCATTCTGGCGGTTTGCCGTTCCATTTTTCCGATACTACGATTTCCGATAATGACTTGCGTTCTTTCGGCTCGGGCACCTCGTCGGGATAGCCGATTGTGAACAATGCAACTATATGAGCATCATCTGGAACGCCGAGAATTTTTTTCATCTCATCCTGTTTGAATGCCGCAATCCAGCAACATCCGAGACCCAGTGCTGTCGCCGATAACGCGATGTGTTCGCCAGCAATTCCGATATCGACTTGATGTGCGATATTGCCGTTTGTCGTCACATAATCCGCAGGATAACCAACCGCAGCAATTATCACAGGGGCATATAGAATGAAATCTTTGCTATTATATGCTCGCTCGTATATCTCCTGTTTGGTTTTCTGCTCGGTTATTACGATGAATTTCCAAGGTTCTCGATTTCTCGCCGATGGCGCGACTCGAACGGCATCCATTATCTTACGCAATTTTTCCTGCTCGACAGGTTTGTCTTTGTATTTTCTGATACTTCTGCGGCTGTGAATTACATCGAAGAAATCCATTTTTTTCTCCTTCTCATTTCAAATAAATTACGCGTTTTGTAATTGTCAATTCATTATTTGTTCTGGCTTTCACAAGATATATTCCCGATGGAATCGATTTGTCGGGCGTCCAGATAAATGTGCTTTTAATCCCCTCACCCTCGGTCCCTCTCCCGGTGGGAGAGGGAAGTA
>CAYRNI010000066.1:0-11724 GCA_964425665.1 uncultured bacterium | reverse complement strand
AAACTCGTTTTAATCGATGGCACGGCGTTGGCATATCGCAACCATTTCAGTATGATACGCAATCCGCTGACCAATTCTAAAGGTGTCAATACCAGCGCTCTATACGGGACATTGAACTCGCTTGTAAAAATTCTGCGGGAGCAGAAACCCGATTATTTGATTTTCGCATTCGATTCGAGAAAACCGACATTTCGGCACGAGAAATATCCCGAGTATAAATCGACGCGTGCGAAAATGCCCGACGAACTTTCAGAAATCTTGCCCGCTGTAAAAGAGGCGGTGGAAGCGTTGAATATCCCTGTGCTCGAAATCGATGGTGTCGAGGCGGACGATGTTGTCGGCACACTCGCAAAGCGAGGGGCGACGAACGGTTTCGATGTTATTATATACACCGGCGACAAGGATTTTCTGCAACTTATCGACCGAAATATTTCGATGCTTTCACCAGGCAGAGCGAATAAACCCGATACTCTCTGGACAATCGAGAACGCCGATAAAAAATTCGGAATACGCCCCGACCAGTTAGTGGATTTGCTCGCACTGATGGGAGATAGTTCGGACAACATCCCCGGCGTGCGTGGTATCGGCGAGAAAACCGCCGTGAAATTGCTTCAGCAGTTCGGTTCACTGGATAATATCTATGCGAATCTCGACAAAATCAAAGGTTCGTTGAAAACGAAACTGGAACAAGGCAAGGAATCGGCGTATCTGTCGAAAAATCTCGCCACTATTCGCACGGATTTGAACATCCCTATCGACTGGGAACAGGCAAAACTCGGCGAACCGAATCCTGACAAACTTCTGCCAATTCTCGAAAAATACGAATTAGCATCGCTGATAAAAAAACTTCTGCCGGAGCATCGAAGCACACAGGAACATAGCGAGAAATATAAACTGGTGAAATCGCTCGATGAACTTTCGGAAATCGTCAGAAAAATCGCCGATTCGCAGAAATTTTGTATCGATACGGAGACGACATCTGAGGATTCGATGCGAGCGGAACTGGTTGGTATCTCGCTCAGCGACGATGTGAAAAAGGGATACTACATTCCACTCGCCCATCGTCAAAGTGGTGGATTGTTCGAGCATCCCGAAAATTTACCACTTGCCGATGTCCGCAAAATACTGAATCCACTGCTCTCTGGTGATGCTGTCAAAATCGGGCAGAATATCAAATACGATATGAAAGTTCTGAAGCGGGCGGGTTTCGATATTTCGGGAAAAATTTTCGATACGATGGTGGCGGCATATCTTTTGGACCCGAGTTCGCACCAGCACGGTTTGGATTTTCTGGCGATAAAATATCTCGGCTATCAGATGACATCGTTTTCCGATGTCGCTGGCAAGGGCAAGAAGCAAATTACATTCGACCAGGTCGAACCGCAAACCGCCGCAAAATATTCCTGCGAGGATGTCGATATTACGATGCGACTCGCAAAAATTTTCGAGCCGAAACTTCGCGAAATGAAATTGGACGACCTTTTCGAGAATGTCGAGATGCCTTTGATTCGGGTGCTCGCGGAGATGGAAATGACAGGCATTCGTCTCGATACCGAGCGGCTCGACGAAATCGGCGAACTCGCTCGAAATGAAATGGAAAATATGAGGCGAAAAATATACGAAATCGCCGGCGAGGAGTTCAACATAGATTCACCTAAGCAACTATCACACATATTGTTCGAGAAACTCGCTATTCCGCCCAAGCGCAAGACTAAAACGGGATATTCCACCGATGCCGAAGTTATGGAGCAACTCGCAAACGATGGCTACGAAATCGCCGACTACATCGTGAAATACAGGGAGATGTCGAAATTGCTATCGACATATATCGATGCTCTGCCGAAAATGATAAACCCGCACACGAAACGGATTCACACGACATTCAACCAAACTGTTGCTGCCACGGGCAGATTATCATCGTCATCGCCGAACTTACAGAATATACCGGCGAGAGGTGAACTCGGTTCGCAAATCCGTGAATGTTTTGTTCCTCGCGATGGCTGGCTGATGCTCTCCGCCGACTATTCTCAGGTGGAACTTCGCCTTATGGCTCATTTCTCGCAGGACCCGAACCTTTTAAAAGCGTTCGAGCAAGGGCTGGATATTCACTCATACACGGCTTCGCTGATTACAGGGCTTCCGCTCGATTCGATAAATCACGAACTTCGCAGAATGGCGAAAACTGTGAATTTCGGCATAATGTATGGGCTCGGACCTCACGGACTTTCTCAGCAGTTGAAAATCACCCACGAAGAAGCCGCCGCATTCATCGACAACTATTTCCAGCGATACCCGAAGGTCAAGGATTATGTCGAAAGGACGATAGAACTTGCCGAGAAAAATGGCTATGTCGAAACGATAATGGGCAGACGGCGATATTTCCCCGAAATAAACAGCGATAGCCATCAGGTCAAAGAGGCGGCGAAAAGAGCGGCGATAAATACTCCACTTCAAGGTTCCGCGGCAGACATCATAAAGGTCGCGATGATAAATATCAATCGGAGACTTCATAGCGAAAATTTTTCCGCAAAAATGCTCTTGCAGGTTCACGATGAATTGGTGTTCGAATTTCCGCCAGATGAAAGGGATAGACTAATCGATATGGTAAAATATGAAATGGAAAATGTCGTCCAATTGTCCGTTCCTCTCGTTGTCGATGTCGGTGTCGGCAAAAATTGGGCAGAAGCCCATTCGTGAAACATTTATATCCAAGTTTGTGGCATCCGAAAACCGTGATATCCATAAGTGAGGTATCGAAATATCTGCTGGATTCTTCTGAGGGGCTTCATCAATATAGCGGGCGACGGGATTCGAACCCGCGACAACCAGCTTGGGAAGCTGGCACTCTACCACCTGAGTTACACCCGCTTATGGGAATAAAAAAATGAATCAAACCGCGATGTCAACAAATTTCATTTTGATTTTTGAGCAAAATATTTCTCCACCGCATCGCATATCGAATGTATCAGCAAGATATGAATTTCCTGAATTCTCGCCGTGCTATTGTGGGGAACGATTATCGGGATGGTGCACAGATTTTTCGCCTTTCCGCCATCTTTACCCAATAAGCCGATACTCTCGATTCCGATTTTATTCGCACTTTCCAATGCCGAAATTATGTTATTCGAATTTCCACTGGTGGTTATCGCTACGAAAATATCGCCGGGTCTGGCTAATGTCTCGACTTGGCGAGCAAAAACTCTATCGAAGGAATAGTCGTTAGCGAGTGCAGTGACTAACGATGTGTTGGTCGTCAATGCGATGGCGGGGAAACCATTCCGTTCGATTTGGAATCTTCCCACAAGTTCGGCGACAAAATGCTGAGCATCGGCGGCACTACCGCCATTACCAGCCACAAGTATCTTACTTTTAGATTCAATCGCTGCGGTAATTTTTCTCGCCGCAAAAACGACACTTTCGACCAATCTCTTATTTTTTAGAATATTATGGTGTAGTTTTGCGGATTCATCGATATTTGACGATATTATCCCTTTCATTATCTCTCAATTATATAGAAATTACTTAAAAACGATAGGAATGCTCGATAACTCCCTTCCTTTCTAAATCGGATTTCCCGCTCACTTTTGGACTGGAATATTTCCCATAGGAGCTTTCGATTTTCGCTGATTGATAGTTTCCAAAATAGCATCCAATTTCTTCGCTGTATCTCTTGCGAAAAGACGCACCATACCGATTGTCGTAGTATTCTCGAAAATAATCACCATCAAAGCATCTTTTCCAACGGCAGAAATATGGATATTATCTCTTCTTCCCTGATGGAACATAACAGTGAATGCTTCCTCTCCGATAAGTTTTGCGAGTTCTCTCGTAGTGGCGAAAGAACCAGCGGCGAGAACCGCTATTGTCTGCGGGTCGAGATGCTCTGTGAAACCTTGCACCGACATCAGAAATCCGCCCTTGTCTAAAAGAAGCGCCGTTTTAGCATCAGAATTTTTCAAAAATTCGCGCAAAATAGCATCGATTTGTTTTTGTTCCTCAGGTGTTATAAATCTATGTCTTGGCATATCAAGTCTCCTTCTTTGCCGTAAGTTCATTTATCAATTTAACCAGAACCATTCTGGATATTGCATTCAATGTTTCAAATACACCCTTGCCAGTTATGGCGATAGATTCAAAAGTAGGAACCCTTTGCTTTTCACGATTGAGCAAATTGTTCATATAATCCACAGGAGCGGCATCGGGCAAATCCCTCTTGTTAAACTGCAACACATAAGGAACTTCCTCTAAAGTAATTTCGTAATCTTCAAGATTTTCCTTCATATTTATAAAACTCTCGTGATTATCGTTCATTCTGTTCCAGGCAGAATCCGCAACAAATACGATACCATCGACACCTTGCAGAACGAGTTTCCTTGTGGCGTTGTAGAAAACTTGCCCAGGAACGGTATAAAGCTGAAACTTGGTCTTAAATCCCTTGACCGCGTGCGTCACAAGCGGTAAAAAGTCAAAGAACAATGTTCTGTCGCCATCGGTAGCGAGCGATACCATATCAGAACGATGTTTCGCCGGGATTTTCTTGTGGATGAACAATAAGTTCGTGGTCTTGCCAGAAAGTCCCGGACCATAATATACAATCTTACAGGTTATTTCTCTTGTCGCAAAATTTACTGTGGACATTTTATTTTATACCGCTCCCGCAGTGATTTTTTTCAGTTCTTCAGATGTTTCCATAAGTTCGAGTCTTATAAGTCCCATATTAGCATCCTGTGTAGTCAGAACACCGAGGTAACCGATACCGGAATCGGTTAGAAAAACTTTCCCTTTCTCACCCTCGAGCACGATGTTTTTCAGTTTTCCCTGTCCCATCATCTCGGATGCTTTAACAGCCGTTCCACCTACGGCAGAAATCATAGCGGCTACTATTTCATCCTGCACCTGAACCGAAAGATTACTCGCGACAACAAGTCCATCTTTTGCCACAAGAATACTTCCCACTACTCCTTTAACTTGAGCCAATCGCTCGACTACTTCTTTTACGCTTGCCATTTAAACTCCTTATCGAATAAATCACCAAATTTTAGTATAATATTTTTTCAAGGCATTTACCACATCCATTTTAAAATTTTTGAAAAGTTCGATACCATCGTTGAGTGAAATATCTCTTTCGAGCCAAAGCCCGATAGGGATAGTCGCTACATCGCTGAATATCCAATATGAGCCTTCGCCGACCATCAGAACATTTCTCGATTTTCCCAGAGACAATTTATCCGATTTAGACATCGCCAATATCTCGACAAACTGCGCAGAAACAGTGTTCTTATCGATGAAAAGATTAGTATCGACGGCGATAGTTTGCCCGAACCTATCGGAAATCAATGCCCCTATAACTCCCGCAAGGTTCGTGTATGCTTCGGTCAATGTCTCAAGCCGTGCGTTTGGAGAAATATTCGGCTTGGGAATTTTTGTCCGTCTCGGTTCTTCTTTCGGTTTATTCTCGGTTTGAACTACATTTTGCTCCTGCGCTTGAATCTCTTTTTTAGTCGGCACTATCTCTTCTTGTGAACTCGCGACTTGCTCACCTTTTCCCTTATTCAGTTTTGACCAGAGCAAGATAATCATAACAGCCAAAAAAATCACGGCGATGAGCAATATTACAACGATAATTGTCAACATTATGCTAATCCTCCATTATTTTGCGACACCCATAAGTGAATGTGCTACCTCCTGAATTTCCTTATTGACCTCCTGGAATTGCTTGCCCTCGGGGATTTCGATAATCATAACTCCACCTGGCATAGGCAATATACCGAGCGCCCAGCCATCAGAATAAAGAATAATCCTCTGCCAGGAGACGAACATTTTCCCCATTCCCGATATAAATTCGACAAATTTCGTTCCTACACCCGCTATCTCTGCCCAATGGTCCTCGTCATCGGAAACAGCAGAAGCAACGACGATAGTCTTCCCCGGTAATCTTGCCCAAGCACCTTTATAACCCTCCGGTTCATCTATATGCCTATCGGCGACAAATGGTAATGGCTCTATATCTGTGAGCTCTATCGTCTGCCCGCTTTCAGAATGTCCTGCAATCTCATAGGCACTGTCGATAAGTTCCCGAATTTTATTTATATCCTGAGGAGCGGTAACTAAAACTAAACTATCCCGATTCGTTTTCAATCCATTATCTATCCTTATCATAGCGGATGCCATTTCAGAATCGATGAAAATATAATTCGGCGTATTTTCCCATTTGGGTGAAATTTTAGTCTCCGCGAGCCATTCGACGAGTGGAACAATCAATCCCAATGTCCCGCCCACGGGACACAGAACGATGATACCTATCTTATCGGATTGCTCGAGCATAGGGGTAACACCATTTTGCGATGCAAAATCCAAAAGAGCTCGAGGAAACCCCGAATCCTCCTCACCCTTATCCTGTGAAACCTCTATTATCGGTATATCGGCGACATCACTGACATCTAATACTTTACCTTCATCCTCCTCGATTATCTCGTCGTTACTTTCGGATTCTATCGGCATATTCTCGAATACTTTATCCATATCAATTTCCTCGCTCGATTTAGCCCACTTAGATTCCTCCTGCGGTGCGCTATCGCCAAAAATAATTTTCGGATTCGTCTGAGCCATAATTTCGTTCAAAGGCAGTTCGAGTTCGATTTCTGTAAGGTCACCACTTTGGTCTGACGACATAAAATTCACGAGCTCGATTGGTATTTCGCTATATACATATTCTACTGTCAAACTCGCTTTGCCCTCTCTCAATTGAGGGATTAGCAATGTCATAGGAACGGCGAGCTCGAAATTAGCACCTCTTTTGATAAGCCTTTCGAGAACTTGTGCACCTTGCTTGCCTTGATTTAATTCTATTATGCGTCGGAGTGAAATCTTGAAAAAATCATCGGGCGAATTTATAATATATTTCCCGGATGGTTCGGGAGCAGAAACGGGCTGAGTTGGTTTCTCCATTGGTTCTGCCGCAGGTGGTTTTTCCTCAACGGATATTTCCTCGGGCAAAAGAGATTCAGGTAATTCGAGCGGCATTTCCTCTATTCCCGATGGCACTTCGGAAGGCTTTTCTGTCTCAGCAGATAACTCTTCGGCAGACATCTCTGGAACAGGTGGAGTTTCCATAGGTGTCTCGGCAGACGGAGAAATTGTTTCCTGTGGTTTTTCCTCGTGAGGTATCTCTGTAGAAATTTCTTCCTTTTGCTCAGTTGTTTCCAACGACTCCGCCGCACTCAGCAACTGCTCCAATTCCGAAACCTCCGGAGGTGCTGAAACCTCTGTCGGTTTTTGCGGAACTTCTACCTGCTGCGAAATTCCCTCTGATAATTCCTCTAACGATACAGTGGAAGCAACTTCCTTGTGAACTGGAATATTTTGAGAAGATTCGCTCTCCGTAACTTCTTGAGGCACTTCTTCTGGAAGAAGTTCACTGAGAATATCCTGAATACCAGACACAGATTGAGTAGTTTCCTGAGGAATTACCAAACTTTTTGCATAAGGTGATAATTTCACTCCTTTAAGAAGAAACTGTAATTCCTCTTGGTCTTCTGTTTCGAAAAATTGGCGCCAGGTTTTCAGTGGTATAATTTGTTCTTCGATTTGCCCCGTAGGTATATATTCGGTTGCTGTTTTTTCTTCATCATCGAATTCATCGAACTCATCGAACTCTTTTTCGGATTGCGCTCGTGAGTATCCAAAAACCACAGGGAAAGCGAGAAAAGGTATCGCGAGAAATTGTATAATGTGAATCAACGGATGTCCATACGCCGCACTCGCAAAGGCTGTAGAAAAATTAACTTCATCGGATAAAATAGTGAAAACTATCGCATTCAACATACCCAAAAGAATTCTTGCTATTACAAATATTAGAAGAGAACGAATCCATATATCCATATCAAATTTTTTATCGGAATAAAATAAAAACAGCACCAAAACATAATAAACCACCTCAATAATTATTCTAACAATCGTCGGTATTCCAAAGTCGGGAACTCTATTTCCTAAAGAAAATAGCGCACCGCAAATCGCCACAATAAATAATAAAAGCACCACATTCAGAAAATAACTTATGTATTGGGTAAATTTTTTCATATTTATAAATAAATATTTAAATAATTCTTTTTGTCAATAAATTGTTTGTTTATGGAATTATAACTTATTCTGTGTAATCTTGGAAGTTATATAAATTAACCTCACTGGTATGGAAAAACAAAACACAGGGAGGTTTCAAATGAAACAGCATTATGAAAAAATAATCGATATCGATTTGTTTGACAATGGAAAAATCAGGGATTTTTTGCGGGAGCGTGTATTTCAGTTCAATCTTTTATCAGCGATCGCGTCAGATGGTTGAAAAAATGTTTGGGATGGTTATTCAAAGCACCGATTTCTTTCATATTAGAAAAGGACAAAATGGTTCGGCACATTCAACAGCATAAACAGTGCCAGAAAACTAATAACCATACCAGTTTTAGCAATTATACAAAATTAGTTGCAAACTCAATTATCAAAAAAAACTTGCAATATGAATTTTTATAAATATAATTTATTGATGAATGTGAAATTGCGAAATATTTTCCATTTATTCTTTTTTTGTCTAATTTGTTGCTGGGTGTTTCCTGTCTCTGCACAGGAAAATCCCTCCATAATTTCTATGGTTCATTACAAGTTCGACCCGCTGAAAGAACAACCTGACATTCCCGATAGTCTTTTAGCTATTCCCGACCCGATAGATGAAAATTATTATATAGTCCAATTCCAAGGACCTATTCAAAACGAGTGGAAAAAAGAAGTTACCGATTTGGGTGGAAAAATATTCGATTATGTAAATCACTTCGCATTCGTAGTGAAAATGGATGAAATAACTCGTTGGCGAGTAGAGAAACTACCATTCGTTCGCTGGGTGGGAATGTTTCATCCCGCATACAAACTCGACCCGAATCTCGGTAAAAATCGCTTCAATCCTGATGACTCGAAATGGACTTTAATACTCTCTTTCTTCCGCGATGTCGATACGGCGAAAGTATTAAAAAAAATAAAGGAAATAGGCGGTAAATCATCCAATCTATTCTATTTCCCGCAACACCGAATAGTGCGTGTGGAGGTTCATATCTCACCGGATAAAATCGATGAACTCGCTGCTATTCCCGAAGTCAAATGGATTACTCACAAAGCGCACAAGGAATTAAAAAATCATAGCACTTGCTTCTTCGTCCAGAAATTTTCTGGTGGAACGATACCTGCTGCGGGGGATACATCTATCTGGGCGAAAGGTATCCACGGCGAAGGGCAAATTATAGGCTTCGGCGACACAGGGCTGGATTACGACCATTGTGCATTTCGTGACCCGGCTCATCTCGAAAGTTTCGGTTCAAGTCACAGAAAAATAATTCGCAATCAAGCCTATGGAACAGGTGCAGAACTTTACGACGCTGAAACCGACGGGCATGGTTCTCATGTATGCGGAACCGCAGCAGGCGACCAATCGTATATAACAGGTAGCACCTATGACAATGGTATCGCTTATAAAGCTAAAATATCATTCGCCGATATTGTTAGCTGTGCAGGTAGTTTCTCGAACTTTGCATTTCTTACGGTTCTGAACGACGCATACAGCGATGGCGCTCGAATTCATTCAAATTCTTGGGGATATGACTCCGGAACTGAGGGAAATTACTATGCGGAGGCTGTGGATGCCGATGCATTTATGTGGGATAATAAGGATATGCTTGTTCTATTCGCGAACGGCAATGATGGTCCTACTTATCGAGTCGAACCGCCTGCTACCGCAAAGGATATTGTTTCTGTCGGTGCAACAGGCGGAACAAATAATTCGGGATATAATTATCGAGATGAAAATGAAATGACAGATTACTCCTGTCCAGGTCCCACCGATGACGGCAGGAGAAAACCGACCATAACAGCACCGGGACATTTCATCCAATCCGTTGATAATGACGATGGAGATTGCTGTGGAACAGGAAACTGTGCAGCGACATGCAATTATGAGTATCTTACCAATGATAGCTATATCTGGACGGGCACTTCGATGGCTTGTCCCGCTGCTGCTGGTTGTGCCGCTCTTATTCGACAGTATTTCACGGAGGGCTGGTATCCCAATGGAGCAAAAACTCCGAGTGATGCATTTACGCCGAGTGCAGCTCTAATTAAAGCTATGCTCATAAATGGTGCTCTCGATATGAGCGGTGAATCTAGTTGGCCCACCGATAATCAAGGTTTTGGCAGAGTAGAGTTAGAGGATGTTCTATACTTTTCAGGCGATTCCAGAGTCCTAAATATTGTAGACGAGACATCGGGATTTGTGAACTCCGGTCAGGCGGATACTCATTACTTTCAGGTCGGGAATTCCGAACCATTGGAAATCACATTAGTATGGACCGACCACGAGGCTGCTGAATACGCCGACCCCGCTATAGTAAATGACCTCGACCTGCGTGTTGAATTCGGTGGAAATGTATATCTTGGGAATGTATTCTCCAGCAGGCAATCCACCACTGGTGGAAGCTACGATAGACTCAATGTAGAGGAAGAAGTTCTATTGAAAACACCACCCGCAGCAGAATGCACCGTTATAGTTTATGCATATGAAATCTCATATGGCCCACAGCCTTATGCTATCGTAGTCACCGGGGACCTACCTTGTAATCATCCTCCCGATGCTCCCACATTGACTAAACTTTTCGACAACGAGCGGATGCCAAATACTACGCCGACACTCGAATGGAATGTTCCAGCCGACGATGATGGAGATAATCTCGATTTCAAAGTTCAAATAGATGATGATGCCGATTTCTCATCGCCCTTTGCAACAATAGAGAGTAAAAATAACACATCTGGTTTTTCACCTACGACTCCTGTTGCGGAAGGAAGTGGAACTTGCTCTTATACTATCGGCAGTCAAGGCGAGGGTTCATTGACAAATGGAACAACATATTATTGGCGTGTTGCGGCATACGATAACATAGTATATGGTGATTGGTCCTCGGTTCGAAGTTTCACTGTGAACACTGCTCAAACAGAATCGGATTGGTTTCAAACAAAACAACATCAGTTTGAAACTGATATATTAAATGGTATCCAGACTAATGGCGATGCGGTGGAACTTGCAACAAACCCCGGTTCTACTGAAGAACTTTACTGGGACGATGGCGGAACCGAATGTATGTATTGGTCCACTCCTTACTACTTCGCCTGCCTGTATCAGCCCGCTTCACCTTGCACAATTAAGACGGCAAAGTTCTATGTCAACCGCAGTGCTTTAAACACTGCGGCAAGTTGCACTCTGTTTATCTGGGAATATACGGGGAGCACCACCCCCGGTGCAGTGGTGTATGGTCCTGTTGCCTTCCGACCATCGGGAAGTGGATGGTATTCCATCGACCTGCCTTCACCCTACTATGACTCTGATGGGCAATTTTGGATTGGAGCGTTCTTCCCGAACAAGCAAACCACTTTCAAATATCTATATCTTTGCGGGGAAGACAATGCACCCATTAATGAAAAAACATACTATTCAAGTTCAAGAACTGGTTCGTGGAGTCACGACGCAGGTTATGATGATTATATAAGAGCAATTATAAGATATGAAGATGTTATATATTCCTTCGGCACAATAACTTCGACTCCCATTTCTTATTCAGATAATCCAGGCACGCCGACGAGTTGGGACAAAGTCGAATGGACAGAAAACGATGGCGACAGCATCCGAATTGCGGT
>CAYRNI010000065.1:3270-11780 GCA_964425665.1 uncultured bacterium | reverse complement strand
ATAGGTCTCGTAAATATATTTTATTTTCTCGCGGAAAAAAGGCGGTCGGGTTGTTTGCACTATCCTTTATGATTTTATTTTTTTACTCTATATTGACAAAATTTTCACGAAAGATAGAATATGTTGTGTCATTTTTTGCATTAGTGATTATGATGTTAGTCAGAACTGTGCCGATAGGTTATAATCCGGAATACACCGAACAAACTGACCAGGGATGCGTATACCTGAATTTTATAGAAAATAAATCGAAAATAGAAAATAAAAATCCATTTGAAGTTTTGGGATACAATTGGGCTTTCCAAACCGATGGGGAATGGAAAATTGCTGAGAAAAAGTTTGATGAGGGCGATACAGCCACAGCAAGGAAATTATTTAATGAGGCACTTTTACAGTTTCCTAAATTAAATGAAAGATACATATTCTATACGGTATTATATTCCTGTTCCCAAAAATATGAAAAAGCAAAAAAATGGGCAAGGTATGGGATGTTCTTTACCCCCGAAATCGCAGATATACCATTCAATTTGGGTTTAGTATTTTTCAGAACGGGGAATAGTGATTCTTCGTTGATATATTTTAAGAAAGCATATCAAATAGACCCCACATTTACCGATGCATTATTAAATATTGGTGCAACATATTTGGATGCGGGAAATTGCGATTCAGCGTTATACTATACGAGAAAAGTAGTTAAATTGGATAAATTAAACAGAATGGCGAGAATGAACTACATTGCGGTTCTTCAGAACTGTGAGAAATATGATGAACTCGATAAGGAAATCGATAAATTATTAGAAGATATTCCGGATATTCCTGAAAAAGAAACTCTGCTTAAGCTAAAACGACAAATTCAACCCAAATTGTCTGGAAAATAACCCTATATTGAAAATGGAAATACAGCACGCCGATAAGAGATGGACGATGACTAAAAGAATTTTGATTTTCATACTTTTGATTCATACTGTTCTATTTATTTGGGCGGTATATGAGCAAAGTTTCACTACATCGAAAGGCAGATATATTCTTCTCGCCGACGATGCGATGATTTCGATGAAGTATGCATATAATCTCGTTCATCACGGGCAACTCGTCTGGCAGCAGGGACAGAAGGTTATGGGAATTACCAATCCCGGCTGGACTGCGATAATGGCTCTGACATTGTTGATAAATTTGCCATTACGAATAGCATCCTTACCGATTGTTATTATAAATTTACTCGTCGATTTGCTGCTGATTATCATTGTGTTCAGAACTATGCTAAAATGTTGCGGATTTCCATCGGCGGTTATATTCGGCGGGTTTTTAGCTGTGCTGACACCACTTATTTTCTTTTCCACTCTGGGGTTGGAGACACCACTGCAAACACTTCTGATAACATCGGCGATAATCTCGGTTATACCGAAAGAAAATTCTGACCGATTGGTCGATTATCCCTTGCGGACATTTCTAATTCTGGCGGCGGCGACAATCGTCAGACCCGACAGCGGATTGTTTCTTTTATTGTTCTCCGTAGCGGCAATCCGCGATGCAATCGTTTTGAGACAGGAGCGAGCGAAAATTATTCGAGCTATATTGATTTCGGGTTCGATAATTGCCGCGATGTTGCTCGCTCAAAAAATATATTACGGCGATTGGCTGCCGAATACATTCTATCTGAAAGCCACCGGCGGTGCAAAATCTATATACTGGGGCTGGAAATATTTTCTGAAAGGGTTAGTCGATGATGGAATCATACCGATTTTTGTGTTCGCTGCAATCGGGATTGTAGAATGGATATGCAAAAAGAATACCCGCGATAAAGGAATTGTAGTGGCAATAATAGTTCTCGTCTGGCTCGGCTATATAATATGGACAGGGGGCGATTCTATACCGCACAGCAGATTTTTCCTTCCTGTCCTTCCGCTCGTATTTATCTGTGGTGCGAATGGTTTGAAAACTATTATGAATATATTTCAAATGGATGATTTTTTACTCGATGTAAAGATTGCTCGTCGAAAACTTTTTCTGAATATATTGACCGCTCTGACGATAATCGCGACATTCATCGTTCTTATAATACCATTAATTCGGCTTAAACTGGTTCACCCTCGCTTTATAGATAGGGTTTTTGTCGCCGAATCTTTACAGAATGCCAAACTGCCGAGAAATACGACTATCGCACTATTCGAGGCGGGAACTATACCATTTTTACTCCCGCGATTCAAATTCTACGACCTCCTCGGGAAAAACGACAGATATATCGCTCGGACGAAGGCTCATTATGGACTTGTGGGACATAATAAGTGGGACTTCGATTACTCGCTCGGAAAGTTCAAACCAGATATTATAATAACACGCGACAACTATACGGGAATCACGGACGATTTCGCAAAGAATATACTCGCCAATGTGGATACATTGTCCGGCGACTGTGTATTGTTTCCGCTATCGTTGTGGGTTCATCCGCTTTTCGTAAAATATTATCGCCACAATCGACTTCCCATAGAAACACCGTTCGGAACTCACTGGACATTCGCCAGAGGTAAAAATTAGCAATCGTCGGGAAAATGAACCTCGTCCTGTCGCTGTTAGCGGCATCTTGATTTTAGTGAGCAAATCTTACTGCGATATTCTCGAGGCTCATCGTTCAGTTTAAGCACGATTTCATCGTTTTACTCGATATGTTGAAGTGCCTTGATTAAAATTCTCGCCGTAAAAGTATCCTCTGGGAAATATCTCGGTGTATGCATCATCAGCCAGAAATAATCGACCGAATCGGGTGAAAGTCTCCATCCTGCTGGACCGTAGTTCAAAGTATCCGATAGTAGTAATGTATCTGCCCGAATTAAATCGAGGGAGTCGAAATCTGATGTGTCGGGAACGATATTGTTGTCGCTGAAATATCCCCACAGAGAAACACAGCCATAACAATATGAAGTATCGTATCTAAAGTTGAGTGTATCTATGTCGAAAACTCCGAGAATGAAGTCGAGAGTGACATTGCCGATATTATTCACTGTAATAGAGTCGGATTCATCGGATACGAGAGTTTGTCCTCGCTCGGCAGCTTCTTTTTGCCAAAGAATACTATCTCTGCCGTTCAGATTGAAAGAGATAATCGGCGGTTCATCATATTTGTCCAGTAATGATAAATCGTCTATATAGATACCATCATCGTTTGTATAAATATTACTTTCAAAAACGATAGCGAATTCGATTGTATCGCCAACCCACGGTGTCAGGTCGAACATAACTCGATGCCAGAAATTTCCGCGGTCGTTATCGCCCCATGCTGGTTTTTTCCCCACAGGATTTGATAAGTAACTGCTTGCTATCCCTGGATATTCATATATTTGATTTAAAAATGTCGTATCTGTTCCGTGGATAACCCAAGCATTTGCGGCATCTCTGAAACCTGTTCGCGATGTCCTCGATTGCATCGAATACCAAATCCACATTCTAATTTGCGGATGTTCGAGACCTGTCAAATCGAACGAATCGAAACGAAGTAGCGAGATACTATTGTCAGGATAGTTGCCATCTAATACTGTTGCCCAAAGATTACTTCCCGAATGAGCCGAGCCAGGTCCCGATGTGGGAGTGCCATATTCCCAGCAGCCTGTTCCTGTCGCGTGACCGCCATCCTCGAAATCCCAGTGGATGACAGCCGTATCGGTCACATAAGGACCTTCTATTTCGCCAGTTCTCGGGAAACGAACCGTGCCCTCGGGAACGACGAATTCGAAATGATACGAGTAATTCCACGGCGGAAGTTTGACTTTTCGGTAGTATAATGCGCCATCGGATGGGTCGATGTCTGAAGTAGTCATAGAGAAAATAGAATCGCCGATATGCACATTTGCAGAGGTAGGGAATGTTCCATCATCTCTTTGATAATTTATAGTAAATAGGATAGAATCTTGGAAATAAGCCACACTCGGATAACAACGCGGTCCGTAAAGGTCTCCGATTTGAGCCTCGCCGACATATACATCGTCGACCCACCAGCCATTACCTACCACTGAATTATCGGATTGAAGTCTAAACCCAACACGAATGGAATCTCCTGCTGGAATCGAGCTCAAATCGTAAGCATTTCTGACCCAACCTTGACTTGTGCCGGAAAATGAATCCAGAACAGTCCAACCTCCACCCGTTGTTATGTCGATATAGCAATAATCGTAATTGTCCTCGGTATTGTATCGGTGATGAACCACGAGATAGGAATTATCTGGCACGACAATCCATCGCGATGTTAATGTATCGCTCCAGTTCGAGTTGTAGAGTGGTTGCTCCGTCAATCCGCAGAACCAGGCGAGAGTAGGGGAGGAGGCATCCCAATCGTCTATATGCCAATGTTCAGATGCAGTCCAGTTCGATGGTCCAAATTCGATATCGTCATAGAATCCACCTGCACCGCTTACGACATCTGCCGTCGCGGTATCTGTCGGGTCGCCACCATCGGAACTATGACCCGAAAGTAAAATCTCGATTGTCGATGGAGCGGTGGCATCCGTATCGATGTCCACATAGAAAAATACCGTTCCCTGCTGGGAGACATTGAGGTTGCCAATCCATATTGAATCGGGCAGTTCGATAGAACAGTCGCCAGATAGCACGCTCGCCCGTAGCCAGGCATCGTGCAGTGGGTCCAATCCTGTGTCCTCTACGACAACGGTTAAACCCAATGTTTCGCCGGGCTCGAATCTGCCATCGCCATCGGAGGAATCACCGAATACCCAAGATTGTATCGCCATTTCAGGCATTCGCGGAACGACATCTGCCGTCGCGGTATCTGTCGGGTCGCCACCATCGGAACTATGACCCGAAAGTAAAATCTCGATTGTCGATGGAGCGGTGGCATCCGTATCGATGTCCACATAGAAAAATACCGTTCCCTGCTGGGAGACATTGAGGTTGCCAATCCATATTGAATCGGGCAGTTCGATAGAACAGTCGCCAGATAGCACGCTCGCCCGTAGCCAGGCATCGTGCAGTGGGTCCAATCCTGTGTCCTCTACGACAACGGTTAAACCCAATGTTTCGCCGGGCTCGAATCTGCCATCGCCATCGGAGGAATCACCGAATACCCAAGATTGTATCGCCATCGCTGGTGAAACATCGACTATGTTTGCTGTTGCTGTGTCGGTAGGGTCGCCACCATCAGAACTATGTCCGTTTATCAAAACTTTCAATTGGGATGGCGTGGGAGCAGTGTCGGAAATTTTTACATTGAAATAAGCAGTATCGACACCATCGGGAGTTATATTGCCTAAATATACCGAATCGGGTGGTAGAATCGAGCCATCGCCGGATAGAATACTCGTTCTGACCCACGCTGAATGTAAAACATCGATTCCAGTATTTTTAACCTCGATTGTTAGTCCTAATGTTTCACCGACTTCGAAATAGCCGTCGCCATCGGACGAGTCGCCGAACACCCAGGATGTTATTTCCATTATCGGCGATGTATCTGTGATATTTGCTGTGGCGATATCCGAGGGATTTCCACCATTGGAACTATGCCCTGCGAGTTGAACCTGAATTTGCGATGGTGCCGATGCACTACTCGAAACGATTATTTCAAAATATCCAGTATCCTGCACGCCGACATCTATGCTGCCGAACCAAAACGAATCCGGTGGGTTCACCGTCGCGTCGCCAGATATAATACTTGCTCGTATCCACGCATTATTGACTGTTTCAGTTCCCGTATTTTCTACGACCACAGTTAGACCGAGAGTTTCGCCAGGCTCGAAATATCCATCGCCATCGGACGAGTCGCCGAACACCCAAGATTGTATCGAAAATTCTGGTCCACCTAAATTTATCCTATAAATCAGCAGAGCAGAGTCGGTTAGAACATATAAAAATCTTCCGTAGACGAATACATCCACTGTTTTCGTCGATGGAGCGGGGGGAACGATTGTGGACGCTAACGATGGATTTGTTGGGTCGGCGACATCGGCAATTTTGACTCCGAGTGTGTCGTTGGCGAGATATGCGAAAGTATCTTTGACAGAAATCGCTCCTATCGTCGCACCGTCCGATTGGAAAATTCCAGCAGAATCGGGCGAGAATATGGTGCTAACATCGATGGAAATCATCCTTCCAGTGTTGGTCGCCTGAGTAACACCATCGGCTACGAACATATATCCAGTGGTGTAATCGCCATCGACATCTTTGCCGTATCCGTTCAGATTAACCGAGCCGGCGGGCCAGAACCGTGATGGGTCGTTCGCTCTCAAAATTCTGAACCGTGAACCGCCAGTGGAAATAGCCTCAGTAGTAAATAGAAAAGTATCTTGAATCGAAAGCCCATTGAATTGGCTCGATGCAGCAAATGTTGCCAATTGATACGGAGCAGTGGGGTCGGATATACTGAGCCAACGAATGGTGTCATAAGCGCAGACCCAGACCATCGTGTCTCTTCCGACAACTTCGGCACCCTGTTCCTTGATGTCGTATGTTCCGATTAGAACGAGCGTATCCGTGTTGAAATCGAATATGTGAAGGTAACCATCGGATGTCGATAAGCATACGAGGGTGTCGATAATTTCGAGACCCATCCCGTAAGCGGCGCCCGGTATAGCTGTTGCTGCAACTATTATTGGATTGGATGAATCCGAGACATCGACCGCGAGTAGACTCGATGTGCCATCATATCTCGCTGGTAGAAATGCATAATTTCCCGAGACCTCTACTTTTTGGGTGGCGGATATATTATAGAGTTCCCCCACAAGTTGAAAAGTATCCGGTGGAGCAGGAGCGTTTATCAAGGCGCCATATATATCGTCATTCGAACCATTTCTACCATCTGCCCAAACGCAGAAATACTTTTTTGCAGGAGAACTATACGCCAGTTTCGGTGTCCTCTGGCTACTCGCAGAGTCGCAGATGGCGAAGTCAGTCTCTACGGGTGTTCCGAGACTATCGAGAAATCTTCCGTATATGTCGGTGGAAAAGGATGCTCGATTATCTTTCCAAACGACGAGGAAACTATTCCCATCCCATGCGATGTCTGGTTCTGATTGAGCCTCATTACCGATATAAACCGCATTCCCCGTAATGGACGATGTGGACAGATGGGGAAGAATTCCAGAGTATATGTCGTTGTTCGTAGTGCCATCATAATGCACCCAGGATATAGCGAATTTGTTTCCCGCGGTTATTCCGCAGATTCCAGGGGCGGATGCGAAATTATCATCGATGAGCAAAAACGAAGACGATATAGATGAGCCAGATGAATCGAAATATTTTCCATAAATTCCCTTTCCCGATGCTGTGGAATCCTCCCAAGTAATCAGGAACTCCGAGCCATCGTATGCGACATCGGGATTTTTTGCGAAACCTGTTGCGGATAGAGTTTGAACTGCTCCCACAGGCGAACCAGTATTATCCAAAACGAGATAGCGTATTTCGTAGGAGCCCGAATTGTTGAACATCCAGACATATAGGTAATTTGTTCCCGAGAATGCGATTTCAGGCGACGATAAGTTGGCGGTAATGTCATCGACAAGCCATTCGCTTCCCGATGTAGCAGAGCAGGTGGAATTTATTGCGTAAAGTTGAGTTGCCGTTCGTTGGTCGAACCATATATTCATAAACTCGCTCGTTCCAGAATTGTATTCCACAGCTGGAGTATTCTGAAGCCCCGATGCAACACAAAGAATAAACAAAGAACTCGTGGTGCCGATGGAGTCCACAGATATTCCGTATATGTTCGGGTTCGATGCCCCCGCTCGATAGTCCTCCCAAACGATGGAAAAACAATCGTCGCTCGATGCCACCATAGGATTATTTTGATTTCCGGAGGTGCCAGCAGTGATGGCTACTTCCTGAACAGATTGAGCAGAGATTAAAGATATAGTAATAGCAAAAATTACCAGTAGAAATTTTGGTTTCAATTTACTTCCTCCTTGTTTTTTATTCATTATACCAGAACAAAATTGCATCATCGCCCATTTTGTGAATTCTCGATGGTCGAGATATTTCAAAAATTTCAGGCAAATTTCTTTTAGGATATTGAAGTGCCAATATAACATTATCGATACTTTTCGATGCGAAAATCTCGAAATTTTTCAGAACCTTCGGCAAAAATTTTTCGATATACGGAGGAGATGCAAAAACAATAGCACCACTTTCGGTGGAGAAATTGTCGAGCCATTTCAACGCCTCTGAGCAAACAACTTCCCAGTTTTTCTTTTCGAGACCGAGCGATGTTATGTTCGATTCGATGATTTTGCAGTTTCTTCTTTCGAGTTCCACAAAAATCACTGGGTTAGCACCGCGAGAAAGAGATTCGATGCCCATAGCACCACTCCCAGCGAATAAATCGATAAATGTTAGATTTTCAATATCGCCCAAAATTTCAAAGAACGACTGCCTGAGTTTTGCCGGTGTTGGACGAACTCGCAATGGAACTTTCCGAATAGTTCGCCCTCGCAATATTCCACCTGTTATTTTTATTAGACTCATTTTTATTATACTATATTTAAAATTTGTAAAATCAAGTTTTAATTGTAAAATTA
>CAYRNI010000065.1:0-3170 GCA_964425665.1 uncultured bacterium | reverse complement strand
ATAGAGAGAAGAATCGGTATTGTCGGTGCTGGCAGAGTGGGTTCGAATATAGCATACTGGCTGGCGAAAGACGGGTGGCATATAAGAGCCGTATATGATAAAAATATGGAAAGTGCGCGGAAACTCGCCAGTGTTGTTCCGACGGGCTGTGTGGATAATCTCGAAAAAGTTTTTAAAAGATGTGATATAGTATTTCTAACGGTTCCTGAATCGGCGATTACAGAAATACTCGAAGAAATCGGCGAGTTCGATTATTGCCGAACAGAAATACTTATTACAATGTCGGGGATATTGCCATCGGATATTTTGGGACTTGCTGGAATGGAATTCTCAAAAGTTTCGCTTCATCCTCTCGCGGGAATACCTACATTGAACAAATCACAAAATCCATTTTACAAAGTTTTTTTCAGCGTCGAGGGCGATGAATACGCCAAAACATTTGCGAAAATTGTAGTCGAACAGTTAGGTGGATATTTTTGGGAAATCGAGCCGCAGAATAAGACGATTTATCATACCGCTGGTGCATTCGGCGCTAATACGATTTTTTCTATAATTTACGCAACGGAACAGATATTGCGAAAATCGGGTTTCCCCGAGGAACATATACGAACCGCTGTGGCGGAAGCTATGATTCGGGTAATCGAGAACTATAGAAATCTTGGACTGCCCGATAGTATAACAGGACCATTGGCGAGAGGTGATTATTCCACAGTTTTAGCACATCTTATCGCATTGAAGGATACCGAATATCTCGACCTGTATATCGAAACTATGAGAATTTATTCCAATATACTCGGTGTGCGTGAGAGGTTTGAAGAACTCGTCGGATATATATAAATTATGGTTAAATATATAAAGTATAATGTAGAATTTTTCCTATTTTATAATTCTATCCTGATATAACCAGCAGTATGTCCAGTAATTTCCGAGAATTTTTTTAACATATAATCGTGTTTGTCTATAATCGAATAGTTCGGCACACATAATGTAATCGTCGGGATTTGGGCAGAAATCGAGCCATCTATCCACAGGTTTGTTGCCCGCATTATATTCTGCGAGTGCATATATAGGATTGTTTCTGCGATTTATAAGCTCGGAGAGAAATTTAGCACCGAACTTTATACTCAACCGATAATCGTATAACATAGATGGTTTAAAATCGTTCATTCCGAACCAATCGGCGACTATATTTGCTGTCGATGGTATGAACTGCATCAATCCACGAGCACCTGCATATGAGAAGGCATATACATCGAAATAATTGCTCTCGTGTATCATAGTGCCGTATATAAAAAATGGATTTATACTATCATTCTGTGCTTCTGCCAAAACGATTTCAGGAAACGGCATAATATATTTCAATCGTAATAGATTTATACCTGGATTTTTGAAATCCGAACATATAGACATCCCTTTTCTCGTGGCAAGTGCATATAGACGATGTTTATAATAAAACCGCCACATCTCCAATTTCATTGCTGGTGAATCGCCTATATATTTATTTTTTTCAAGTTCAGCGAATGTGGTTCTCGCTACATCGAGCAGACCGAGCTCGGCGAGATGCTCGGCTTTGGAAAACAATGTATTTTCAGGAAGAGAAATGAGTTCTTTTTCTGAAAACTCGTTTATGGAGTTTTTTGCAGATATATATATTGAATCTATATCGACAGGTTTTATCGGGACAAATTCATCGGGCTCTGGAAATTTATTATATAGTTGTTGTCTAGCTAACCAATTGAATGCATTATATCGAGGTTGTTCCGCAAGTATATCGAGAATAGAATCCGATGCGGTCGTATCGCCGAGTTCGAGCAATGCTTTCGATTCCCAATACGATAATTCATCCTGAAAATTATTATCATTATAATATTTTCTATATTTCCTAATTACATATATTGCACTATCGGGTTTTCCATCGATTATATAGGATAATAGACACCATATAAGTCCGATAGAACCATCATTTCCGCCTGCATCGGCACGGGCGAGCATCTTGCTATATTTCGCTATTTGTTTCCAATCCTTATTATCCTGCGCTATAAATATTTTTTGTTTAAGTGCATTAACTTTAATCTTCGGACTCTCACATTTATATAATGCCGAATCGAGCGATATACTCGCAGATTTCACATCGCCCAGTTTCCGCTGACAGATACCTATTCTCCACCACAGCGTATTTCTATCGTATGACTTCTGTTTCAGCATCTTTTTGAAATCTCTCAATGCCTTAGAATATTCGCCGATATTATATAAACTCACATCTCTCAAATATCTATATCGCGGCTTTTTATGTATATTCGATATTTTTCCGAGCCAGTGTGCAGCATCGCTGTATTTTTTCGAATAATAATATGCTTTACCGATGAGTTCTATATCGGTTTGTTTCGAGCCAGATATTTCCGTCAATCTATCGGCGGAATTTATCACATATCGACGATATTCCTTTTTCCCAATGGCATCTTTTATGATTTTTCGAAGATTATTTATCGCACCGTTTGTATCGCCAGTATCGAGAACACAAATCGCTTTCTGATAAAGATATTCCAGCCTTTTGACCTGCCCCGTTTTCCATAGAGAATCCAGTTCCACAAGTGCTGATTGCTTTTTCCCCATTTCCCACAGCGAACGCCATTTGATATATATTATATCGTCGCCGTAGCCGGGGATTTTTTCCATAGTCGATGCGACCTGATGGGCGAGATTATAATCGCCGTTTTCGTAAGCCGATTTCGCGAGAAAATAGTTCACCCAGTTGCTCAAATCGTATTGGGCGACGAAAAGCCCCGCGAATGTAGATTCTGCCCGAGCGAAATTTTTCAACTTAAAGTTCGCATATCCATATATAAAAATTTTGTCCAGCGAGTCGAGATAATCGGCATTAGGCAAACTATCTAAAACATCCGACCATCGCCTGCGATAAATCAGGTCGGGAACTGCATTAACGCCTGAAACATTCGATATATTTTCGTCAGCCGATTCATTAACTCGCACCTGCGGAACTGTCTCATTGCCAACATTGCGGACAGTTTCATTCTTCACAGTCGCAACGCAGCCAGAGAGCAATATCGTATATATAATAAATATTATAAAAATTAGATTTTTCATAATTCCCCAATAGGTTTCACATTCACATTATAATAATCGATTGAAAAAACAAAAATAATAAATTT
>CAYRNI010000064.1:8013-12126 GCA_964425665.1 uncultured bacterium | reverse complement strand
GTTCGCCCTGCCGAGTGGCTTGGTTACAGGCACAACCATCGATGAGCAACCCCGCGGCGATGAGAAAAAATATGAATAAAACTCTTATTCGCATAATATTCCTCCTTCATACGATTGAATTCCAAGTAATACAATAAGGATTAAATCTAAATTGTCAAGAGAAAAACATAACTTACCGAAACACAATATGTTACATTATTAAAATAAAATTTATTCATACTCAAATACCGATTTGGTCTATTCATTGGGAATAGATACTACCTTCTGAACCTTGCCTGCTTTGAGACAGCGAGTGCAAACTCTGATTCTTTTCACGGTGCCATCAGGCATTCTCGCCTTTACTACTTGTAAATTGGGGTAGAATTTTCTCTTAGAACGGTTCGTCGCGTGGCTGACATTATTGCCGATTTTCGTGCTTTTCCCACATATTTCACATTTCTTCGACATTATTTCCCTCCTGATTATATTCTGTTTTATTCGGGGCGAGAGGATTTGAACCTCCGACCCCATGGTCCCAAACCATGTGCGCTACCAACCTGCGCTACGCCCCGTTGAATTCACTAAATAATCGATTTTTAGATTATGTCAAGTCATTTCTAATATAGTATTTTCTTCTTTACGCAGATGTATCCATTTGAAAATAATTTAAAGAGTGTGTCGAGTATGATAGGCAGCAGTGCTGGTAGCCAATTGCTGTGGTTTTTTTGAGTTAAGCATTTTTTAATATTCGATTAGCCGTTTGATTGTTTTCATATCAATGTTTTCCTACTTCTCGGCGGAGACACAAATTCACTACCGTTGTTCGTCTGAATAGTGATTCTATTTGGCTCGAATCCGACTAATCTGTATCTTAACTGTGGCTAACATTTTATCATAGAACAAAGTTCCAAACTTAAACCACCCATCAAACCAATCCGATAATTCTACCTCGGGGATACCATCTCGATAAAGAGCCCGGTTTGTGGCTATTTTTCCTTAATCGTCAGGATTATGAGCAGTGAGACAGTCGCTAAAATTGCGCCGACAGAGAAGACGACTTTCGGTGAATATAACTGCCATAGAAATCCTGCTAAAAGTCCTGCTGGGAGGTCTGCGATACCTATTCCAGTATGATATATTCCGAGAGCAGTGCCTCGGATTTCTTCGGGAGCGAGATCGCTGACCAATGCTCTCGCTGTGGCGTTGGTTAAGCCCATATGCAATCCGTATGATGCCATAAGTATCCAAGCCCAAGTCGGCGAGTTGAAAAATGCCATACCCAAAGCGGTCAGGATATACATTCCCAATCCAATCGCATACACTGTCCGTTTTCCGATTTTATCCGATAAAATTCCAGCAGGATACGATACCGCAGAATATACTACATTATAAAGCAAATAAACGAGAGGAACAATCGCCATAGCGATACCCATCGTGCGGATGCGGAGAAGGAAAAATGTGAATGTGTAATTTCCGATACCAAAAATAAATGTCGCTACGATTAAAACTCGTAGATTTTTCGGCAAAGTTTTCCAACTCAATTTAGGTTTTTCTCCGGGAGTAACTGTTTTGGTATCCTTAGCTCCGAATATAATGAACATTACACCGACTACTGCTGGAATTATGGATAGTGCAAAAATTGTCCTGTGGCTTTGTGGTCCGAGAATGTATTTCATCAGGATGAATGTTGTCAGTGTTCCGAATAATGCTCCGAGTGTATCCATCGCACGATGGAAACCGAAGGAGCGTCCGCGCTTTTTGCTATCGACCGATGCCGCAATCAATGCGTCCCTCGGTGCTGTGCGAATCCCTTTGCCGATTCTATCCCCGACACGAACGGAAAACACAGCAAGCCAACTTTGTGCGAATGCGAGAAGCGGTTTCAAGATTGTCGAAAGCGAATAGCCGAATACAGCGAGATTTTTCCGTTTCCCTAATCTATCCGATAAATAACCTGAAAAAACTTTCAGTATCGATGCCAAACTTTCTGACACACCATCGATAATGCCGATTAGAGATTTCGGAATACCGAGAATTTCAGCCATAAACGCGGGCAGTATTGGAAAAATCATCTCCGATGACCAATCGTTGAAGAAACTGGTCAGTCCGAGAAAAAAGACATTTCTGCTGATTTTTTTACCATTGGGCATTTTGTTTCCTCCTCAAAAATTATGTCTTTTTTGAAAATTATATCTTGCGATACGCACTTACAAGAAATAAATTTATAATATGGCACATAAGAAACAGGGCAAGCTGAAAAGAGAACTTGGGCTATTCGATGTGTTCTCGATAGCTACGGGAGCGATGATTTCCTCCGGTATATTTATTTTACCAGGCTTGGCACATTCGAGAGCGGGTCCTGCGGCTGCATTTTCCTATTTTCTCGCGGGATGTCTTGCTGCAACAGGTGTTCTATCGCAAGCGGAACTGGCGAGTGCGATGCCTCGTGCCGGGGGAACATATTTCTACATCACTCGCTCGCTCGGTGCAGGAGCTGGAACAGCAGCAGGTCTACTGTTATGGTTTTCGCTTGCTCTCAAAAGTTCATTTGCTCTCGTCGGAATGGCGGTTTTCATCCGTTTTTTTACGACAATAAATATCTCATTCATCGCTATGGGATTAACTCTCCTTTTCGTGATATTGAACATTCTCGGTATAAAAGAGGCAGCGAAATTTCAGGTGACACTCGTCGTAGGTTTGTTGATTTTGCTCGTGTTCTATCTGTTAAAAGGTATAGGTTCTATGGATGCTCATAAAATTTTGCCGTTTGTTCCGAACGGTTGGCGGGCGGTTTTCTCGACCGCGGGTTTTGTTTTCATCTCTTACGGAGGAGTGCTTAAAATCGCTGCTGTCGCCGAGGAAGTTAAAAATCCGGGCAAGACAATTCCCAAAGGTATGATTCTGGCTCTCATCTCTATTACGATTTTGTATACACTCGTTGTCCTGGTGACCGCGGGCGTTTTGGATGCATCGAAACTCGACAATTCATTAACTCCTATTTACGATGGAGCTGTGGCTTTTTTCGGAAAACCGGGCGGAATTCTAATGGCAATCGCAGCCATTCTCGCATTTATCTCGACCGCAAACGCCGGAATAATGGCAGCATCGAGATATCCCGTGGCTATGGCGAGAGATAAACTTTTACCACCATTTTTCGCTCGAATAGATAAAAAAAGGAACACACCAGTCATTTCGATTATAGCCACAGGTGTGATTATGATTGCAGTTTTGTTTCTAAATCTCGAATCGCTTGTCAAAATCGCATCCACAGTTCTGATATTGACATTTATATTCGATAATATCAATGTTATCGTGATGCGAGAAAGTAAAGTCGGCAACTATTTGCCACAGTTCAAATCTCCCTTGTATCCGTGGTTGCAAATCGGCGGTATAATCGGTTTCGGTTTTTTAATTATCGAGATGGGAATAGTTCAAATTGCCATCGCAACTGGACTCATTATTTTAGGTTTTCTGTGGTATATGTTCTATGGTCGTCTGCGAACAGCGAGAGATTCCGCATTAGTAAGATTGCTCGCGAGAATCACATCGAAAAAATTGACCCGAAACCTGCTGGAAACCGAACTTCGTCAAATCATCCGCGAGCGTGATGGTATCGTAATCGACAGATACGATAAACTTATAGAGCAAGCACCTGTTCTCGATATCGACGAACAAATTTCTATGGATGAATTTTTCAAACTTGCAGCGAGTGAAATCGCACCTATATTAGATGAAAATTCGGAGAATATTTACCGATTATTCGTCGAAAGGGAACAAGAATCTACGACGGTTTTGACAGAAGGTCTCGCAATACCGCACATAATAGTCGATGGTTCACAGAAATTTGCCATCTTGCTCGCCCGAGCGAAAAATGGAATTAAATTTCCGGACAGTCCCGTTCCTGTGAAAATCGCGATTGTTATGGCTGGCTCGCAGGATGAACGAAACTTCTATCTGAAAGCGTTGGCTGCAACTGTCGAGGCGATAAACTCATCGCATTTCGAGAAAAAATGGCTTTCAGCAGGGAATGAGAGAGCATTGAAAGATATTATTATTTTCGGGAGAAAACGGAGATTTCTGTGAATATGAAAACCAATTGTAGGATAGGTCTCCCGACCTCGATTATCGTAAAAA
>CAYRNI010000064.1:0-7913 GCA_964425665.1 uncultured bacterium | reverse complement strand
TACATAAAATATGGTTGCATTGTGTGTTCTAAACCGTATTTTGTAAAAAATAAATCGGTAATCAGCAAGGAGGCACGATGGCATTCGGTGAGAAGGTTTATTGGGATAGCAAAACAGCCTTTGTGCTTGCGGCAATAGGCTCGGCAATTGGATTGGGAAATGTTTGGCGGTTTCCATACATTTGCTATAAGTATGGTGGCGGAGCGTTCCTAATCGCATATCTTATAGCACTTTTCGTTGCGGGCATTCCGCTTTTGATACTCGAATTTTCGCTCGGGCAAAGAATCGGCGGTGCTGCTCCGACCGCTCTCGGAAAAGTCAATAAAAATTTCGCGTGGGTCGGATGGTTCGCTGTTTTCGTGGGTTTCATAATCACGACATATTATTCTGTGGTGATGTCCTGGTCGGCGAACTATCTCGTCCATTCGCTGACTCTCGCTTGGGGCAACGACCCGAAAACATTTTTCTACACCAAAGTGTTATCTCTTTCGGATAATATTTTTCATCTCGGCTCGCCACAAATCTGGCTCGTGGTGGGACTATTTATATGCTGGGCTTGGATTCTGCTATCTATATGGAAAGGCGCTCGAACGGTTAGCAAAGTCGTATATGTTACTGTGACTCTGCCGTGGTTGATTTTGATAATACTCGTCATCGGTGGGCTTACGCTAAAGGGCGCGATGGCTGGCGTGCGGTATTATCTAACACCGCATTGGAGCGAACTTTTGCGACCTGAACTTTGGCAGGCAGCATTCACACAGGTATTCTTTTCGCTTTCGGTGGGTTTTGGCGTTATGATTGCATATGCGAGTTTTCTTCCACCTAAATCCGATGTCGTGAACAATGCTTTCATAATAGGTCTCGCTGATGCTGCAACCGCGTTTGTCGGTGGATTCGCGGTGTTCTCCGCACTCGGATATTATGCGAATATTCAAGGTGTGTCGGTCGCCGAAGTTATGAAAAGCGGTCCAGAACTCGCTTTTGTAACTTATCCTGCGATTATAAATCATCTTCCGCTGGCACCTCTGGTCGGTGTTCTATTTTTCATTATGCTATTGACACTCGCTATCGATTCGGCATTCTCGCTCGTCGAGGCTGTCGTCGCGAGTTTTATGGAAACTTTTGGTATTCAGCGGACAAAAGCAAATTTAATTGTGGGCGGTGTAGCATTCGTCATAGGAATTTTATATACCACTCGTGCAGGACTTTACTGGCTCGATGTTGTCGACTACTATATGACTTTTTTCGGTCTGTTCATCGTGGCATTTCTCGAATCTCTCGCTGTCGGGTGGTTCTTCAATACGGAAAACTTGCGGGAACGAATCAATGAACATTCTCTCGTTCATATCGGTAAATGGTGGAATGTCGCGGTTAAAATCGTGATTCCAGTCATCGCGTTCATCCTACTTATAATTTCAATCGTTGATATGATAAAAGCACCATATGGAGATTATCCTCGCACCGCAGAACTTTTGGGCGGATGGATTCCACTCGTGCTTGCTATTATAGTGGGCATTATGCTCGGGAATGTGACGAGAAAAATTTTGCAAAAAAACAAAAGTGAATAAAAACGATGGATATTCTAATTTTAATCTTGATGGTAATCGCTGTCGTGCTGCTTATTGTGGTTATATTGTTGGTTTCACGCAAGGGCAAAGCCGACGATTCGCAGAGGATAATTCTCGATACTGCGAAAGAAATCCAGCAGGGTGCTCAAAGAATTTCCGAGCAGGTTTCCCAAAGGCTCGATGGTCTGAATCGTCAACTCGGCGAGATAAACAAAATCGGTGACCAAATCGAGCGGTTTCAAAAATTTCTATTGGCGCCGAAAACACGAGGCGATATCGGCGAGACATTTTTGGAAGATATTTTGGCGCAAGTGCTTCCCAGAAATATGTTCACATTACAAGATATTCATCTTGCACCGGGTCTTCGTCCCGATGCGATTGTGAAAACTGCTCAGGGTTCGATTTGCATCGATGCGAAATTTCCGATAGTGAATTATCAAAAGATGCTCGATGCCGAAAGCGACGACGAACGAGAAGCCGCCGTTAAAGATTTTAGGAGAGATGTTCGTAATCATATTCGGGCGGTATCGAAATATATATTGCCGCAGCAAGGCACGGTGAGTTTCGCGATTATGTATATTCCTGCGGAATCTATTTTTGCATACATTCTCGAGAATGAGCGGGGGCTAATTCGTGAGGCTCAGATAAAAAAGGTGATAATCGCCTCGCCGAATTCCCTTTACTATTTTCTTCAATTGACATTGATTGCGATGCGTCAACAAATAGCCAGCGATAAGGCGGAAAAGATACTCGCGGGATTGGAAGGAATAGCGATTGCGGCACATAAACTCGAGGACAGTGCCGAAAAGACCCAGAGACAGATATACAATGCACTAAAGAACGCGGATAACACAAAGAATTTATGCTCGGATTTGATTTCAAAAATCGATAGGCTCGGGGAGATGGGAGATTGAGTATGAGAATCGGTATTTTCGGTGGGACATTCGACCCGCCGCACATCGGACATTTGATTCTCGCGGAATTCGTGCGCGATGAAATCGGGTTGGACAAGATATGGCTCGTTCCGGCGTTAGAACCGCCGCATAAGCTCGATAGGGAAAAGACCCCCGCCGAAATTCGATACGAGATGGTAAAACTCGCCTGCGGTGGTGACCCTTATATCATACCATCGAATATAGATTTGATTCACGACCGCAGACCGTCCTATACAATCGATTTGCTCGACGAGATTTGTGAGAAATACCCGCAAAACGAATTTGTGCTTATAATCGGTGAGGATTCTGTCGCAGAATTTACAACTTGGAAGGATTGGAGAGAGATATTAAGGAAATATCGTGTAATTGGATTGAAAAGGCGAGGGGTCGATTTGAAAGATGCGAACAGCGATGTAATATCTTCTGTCGAAATGCTTAAAAATCCTTTAATAGAAATATCAAGCACCGAGATAAGAGAAAGAATTATCGAAGGTAAATCGGTTCGTTATATGGTCCCAGAGCGAGTTTTAAAATTCGTTTTATCAAAAAAAATATATAAAAAATGAAAAAAATATAAGTTTTGTCTTGACTTTTCTTTTCAAAGTTCCAATATATTATTAAAAGGACTTTCCAAATAGGAGAAGGTGATGGCACATAAGTTCAAATGGTTGTTTGGGTTATGTGTTTTAGGAGTTGCGTTTTTGTTTTCAGGATGTAGTCAATCGGCTATATTAGCGAGGCATAAGTATAGTGGCTCTAGTGCTGGGAAAATATCTGCTATTTCCGATAAATCGAAACCGCCTAAAAAAGTCTGCGATTTAAGAGTTCAAATCAAGATTACCGACCCGATTGCCCCGTATATGTCCGATTTTGGAACTGTCGATGTGTATGGAAACGAAGGATTTCATACATCGAAACAATTTCCTGTGAAATTTGGCACGCAGTTAGTGACAATTCCTGAACTCGAGGCGGGAAGATATTCGGTGCAGGTCAGCTATGGCACTGTTGTCGCTACGAAATGTGTTATTATGGGTTGCACCTGCATCGACAACTGGAAAGAGGTGTTTTCCCAAGCGGCTGCCGATGAATTGCGAAAGGAAGCGTCTTCCTGCAAAGGTTGCTCGAAGTATACGAGTGCGACAGGATGGGCATCGGGGAATTACGGCTGGTCTGGTGGTGGAACGAGTGGAAGATACTGGAGTGCGAAAGGTTCAAATTCAAGTTTTGGTGGATGGGGTTCAGCGCAAAAAACTCCCGAATTAAAAAATTCGGGACAATTGAAAATGCCTTGCTCGACAGTTACCCCTTGCGGAAGAAATGTGTCGTTCGAATTTCCAAAAGATGCTAAAGAATAACGGACAAAAGTGTTCTTTCTATCGAAAATAATTCGTGGTTATTTTATGTTATTTGGATGGGAGTTAGCGTAAAAAGTAAGATAGGGAAAAACATTTTCATCGATTTTGAAAAGACGCTGAATTAATCTTAATTCATTAGGATATTTAATTTTATATAGGAGGCTCGAAATGAAAAGGACATTCTTTTTGCTTTTTATTGCAAGTTGTCTTGTGTTTGCACAGGGCAATGCGATTTTTAAGGTAACCGATTTCCCCGATAACGAACTTTGCCCCCGAGTGTCGCCTGATGGTAAAAGATTGGCTTATGTGGATTTAAAATTTAATGGAACATTTCCTATTGCGAACATTCGTATTGCTACCGCCGATGGTCAAAATTCTATGCTCGCTACCACAGGTCAGGGTCCTCAGATAGATAATCAATACCCGACTTGGTTTCCCAATGGTGCTCAAGTCGCCTACGAAAGACTCGTCCCCATCGCCCCGGGAACCCAAACATACGAAATCTGGTCTGTGCCTTTCAATTCGTCTAATGGAACGAGACTCGTTCAGAATAACTATAATTTCTCGATTATGCCGGATGTATCGGTTAATGGCGATGTAGTATTCGTAACATCTGGAAATCTTACTTCTCCATTCCCGGGCTACCCTATGACGAGATATGGCGATGTTCCTCCTCCCGCTTCCGCTATGGGAAATTTTATGATTGCTGTTCAACCCACTGGCCAATCCGTTGTTTTGAATACCATTCCTGGATTGTATCCGAGGTGGTCTCCCGATGGCAAATTGATAGCATACAGTGCCTGGAATCCTACTACTGGATGGGATATTTTTGTGGCAAATTATGATATGGAAAAAGGGGTGACGAACTTCAGGCAGATTACATCGGAACCTGGGGATGAATTCGCACCTGCTTGGTCTCCCGACGGCAAATGGATTGCTTTCGCGTATGCTCGACCTGCATCGTCCTCGCCGGTTAATATATTCGTAATCAACATATTCGATGGGACGAGAATTCAGGAGACATTAGAACCGAACTCCATTATCACGATGCCCGATTGGGCTAAAACTGCCGATGGTAAGGAATACATCTATTGCTGCTCGAATATGGATGGCGATTTCGATATATATCGTCTTGTTCCGCTTCTCGGTAATACATCTTCCTCATCGACTTCGTCGCAGAGCGCACCAGCACCAGGTGGAACGATTATAACACCTCAGCAGCAACAACAAAAGAAAAACGCTGGTAAGGTTAGAGTTATAGTTCTCAACACATCTTCGGACAAGAAGGCGGATATCTCTCAGGGATTCGCCAGCAAAGTGGCACAAAAACTGGTAGAGTGGAACGATGATATATTCGTTTCCAGTGTTATAAACGGCTCGGATTCAGGTGAACCTCATGTATATTATGCCAACGATAATTTCAAAAAACTCGCGAACGATATAGCACTTTTCCTCGATGGCTTAATCAACAACGATGTTCTCTATTCGGAAACCGAATACAGCTTCTTCCCCGCTGAACCATTGAGCAGTTCGCCATACAAATTGAACAATGTAGATATACTTGTTGAAGCACCTGCAAATTGATGCTTGGGGATAAAAATACTGTTTAAATCATCAGGGATTTCATTTCGATGAATAGAGGAATAAATATAATACTGCTCATCATTTTAACTTTGGTAATTTCTGCTTCGGGTGAATTTAGAACGATGGGTTTCATTCCGCAGGAATTTCCCGATTCACTCGTCAGCGACCAACTTCCGCCGTTATACCGAACGGCAGAAATCCCCGACCATTTCGACTGGCGTAATGTGAACGGTATGAATTATATCACATCGGTCAAAAATCAAGGCACTTGCGGTTCCTGTTGGGCGTTTGCATCCATTGCTCAATTCGAATCGGCTGTGAGAATATATTCTAATTATCCGCTTTTACCAATCGATTTATCGGAGCAGGAACTCGTCTCCTGTCATCCCGATTATTACGGGTGTTATGGCGGGAATTTTCCGATAGATTATTTCAAAAATAATGGTGTAGTGGATGATGATTGCTTCCCATACGATACCTTACAAGATGTCTATACATATCTTCCCTGCTCCTCCATTTGCCCCGATGCTTGGGCGAGGAGAAAGTATTTTCTCGATGTGGATATAGTGAATACACATTTTAACATTCAGACGATAAAAGAGGCGGTGTATCATTGTCCGATGTTTCTCGGGATAGATGCGTTGAATTCGTTCGCAAATCTCGGAGTTGTTTCATCCGATTACATCTGGCTTCCCGACTCGACGGATTCGGGCGAAGTGAGCGTCGGCGGACACGCTCTTCTATGTATAGGTTGGGACGACAGTTTGCAATATTTCATTTTCAAGAACAGTTGGGGAACTAACTGGGGCGATTCTGGTTTCATTAAAATCGGATATAGAGCGTTCGATTTGAGTTTTCCAAAAAATATTTGGCTCGCGCCAGATAGCTACGATACATACATTTTCCCTGTGGATACTATTGAGGCAAGACTTGTTCAGAATTGGAAAATCGATGCCAATATAATAAAATCTGAGACGACCGCTGTTCCGATTTCGGTGAGCGATACCACTCGAATCATCACGGATAAATTTCTTGTAAGCGGGGGAAAGTGGTATATGGTTCAAGGTTGGCAGGGAATTAAGGACTTAATCGATACCACATTATTCCAAAGTGGCGAGGGCAATACTCTTTCTGTAATTTACGATGCTCCTATGGAGATAGATTGGGAATGTATCGAGACCACCGCCGTTGCGACGCAGTGCCTTTCGGATGATAATATTATCGCGTATCCGAACCCATTCGTTCTCGGCGAGCAGAATATCACGATTTCATTCAAGTTATGCAAAGATGCGGTGGTGGATGTCAAAATTTTCGATGTCGGATATAATCTCGTGAACGAACTCGTATCCGGTGAAAGTTATCGGGCGGAAAGCATCAATATTTTCTGGGATGGAACAGACCAGCGAGGTAAATTTGTTGCTCCGGGAGTCTATTTCGTCGTAATCGAAACTACGATGGGAGAGAGTGGAATAGCAAAAATCGTGGCGAGGCGAAGATGAGAAATTTTTTTAATACATCTATTTGTGTATCCACTTTAATCCTAATAGGATTTTTGTTCTCTTCGGCGTTTTGTGCCGTTCCCGGCGGAGATGCAGGTGTATTTTTGGAACTTCCGCCATCTGTGTCCTCGGCTGCATTCGGAGGTGCTTGTTATACATTCAATCCCGAACCCGATGCGATTTTTATCAATCCGGCTAATCTATACAATTCTCAGGCAATCTCTGGCGGTGCATCTTTCGAAAACTATCCGCTTTCGGTGCAAAGATACTCTCTGGCAGGAATCATACCCTGGCGAAATTTTAGAATCGGTGCGGGTATGGTTCAACATTCCATAGGGAAAATAACAGGTAGAGACGATGTCGGCAACATTACATCCACATTCGGATACAGATATATCGCATATTCCTTGGGCGGAGCTTACGGTGTATCCCGCGGCAAGATGCAGGATGCCTGCAGAAGTCCGTTCTGGGAATTTTCCGCAGGACTTTCAACAAAATTTCTTACTCAATACGAGGCGGATTCTATTGCAGGGGCAGGCTATACATTAGGTATAGGTATCTCGGGGAAGTATCAGTTCATAAGGTATGGTTTATCTATCGATAATGTATTCAGCCAGATGGTCTGGAAAGATGCTGCCTCGACAAAAAATTCTCTGCCGACCGCTGTCGTAGCAGGGATAGGTTTCGAGTATTGCCAATCGAGCTGGTTCGAACTATCTGTGGAAAATAAAGTATCCGATAGGTTTCGTTTCCGAGCGGGTGGACAGTATCTATTCAACGACTGGGCTGCATTCCGTGCCGGTTTAGATTTTCAGACAGGTTCACCGACGCCATCCAACGAGTGGAAACTCTCATTGGGTGGAGCATTCTACCGAAAGTTTCTTATTCCGATGGAAATATCTTACTCTGTGCAATATATCGCGGCTATTGATAATTTTTCCTTCGGCATAGGATTGAATTGGAACACTTTTT
>CAYRNI010000063.1:0-12137 GCA_964425665.1 uncultured bacterium | reverse complement strand
AAAACAAGTGTTCTAACTTGTCCCGATGGCTCTATTCAAGTCATCGAGCAATGGTTCGAGGAGAATGCCTCTACTTTGTGCAACTATTTTCAGTGAAGCCCACATCTCCGCAGGGCAGGAAACTCCATAGAATCCATAACGAGCCAATATTGGAATCGTTTCGGGATAGTTTGTTAAAATTTCTTCTAAAATTGTATCAGCAGTTATTTTCATATTAACCTCTTTTGAATTCATAATATAAATATTTTAAATTATTTCAATATAAAATTTTATTTTTAATAAATTATATAAAAAAACCGCCTTTACGGCGGTTAAAATTCAGGATGTCGACCATTTAGGCAGAGCGTTTCGCCAGCCCTTGCTACCTTTTCTCTTGAGAGCTTTTCTCAATCTCTTCCGACGAAGTCGCTCCATTTTTATTCGTTGCAGTTTTAATTTTTTCCGCGTTGCCATATCTCCTCCTTAAAATTATCATATTTTTCAAAAATACCATATAAATAAATTATGTCAAGAAATATTATCAACGCTCATTTTGAGCCATCAGAACGCCGAGAACCAACGATGCTAATTTTGTGTCGTGTGGGTCAGAACGGGATGTCAAAACAATGGGAATCGGTGTTCCAGCCACAATCGCCGAGCACCTCGCATTTGCAAAATACTGCAAAGTTTTATAGAGAACATTAGCAGTCTCGATTTCCGGACAGACTATAATATCTGCGTCGCCGGCGACAACGCCTGTAATCTTTTTAGTCTCTGCGGCTTTTTTGTTTATCGCATTGTCGAAACCGAAAGGACCATCGACGATACAACCCTTGATTTGTCCGCGTCGGTTCATCATAGAGAGTATCGCCGAATGCTCTGTCGCGGGCATCTTCCCCGGATTGACCTTCTCCACAGCACCGACACACGCGACTTTCGGTGTCTCTATGCCGAGAGAGTGAGCAACAGCCACAGCATTAGAGATAATTTGCACTTTTTCTTCGAGTGTAGGAGCGATATTTATGGCGGCATCGGTAACAAGTAGAAGTTTATGATATCGCGGCACCTCGAACACCGCTATGTGAGAGAGCAATTTTTTTGAAGAGCGGTCAAGCAGACCTTTCTCCTTGTCGAGAATGGCGCGCATAAAATCGCTCGTAGAAACCAATCCTTTCATAAGCACATCGGCTTTATTATCCTTCAAGATTTCCACAGCCACAGCAGCAGTTTTTTTAGAAACTTTCTCATCGACAATCTCGTAATCCTCGATTTTCACTCCGATAGATTTAGCAGTATCCGAAATTTTCTCCGTATCCCCGACAAGAATCCCCTGAACAATTCCTTGCTTTCTCGCATCTTCGACCGCAGCGAAAACCTCGTGTTCAGTCGCATCGGCGACAACTACTCGCTTTTTATCGCCCTGTTTTGCCATTTCTAAAAGTTCGGCTAATGTGCGCATTTTATCCCTCCAATTCTTTATGGTAAAAATAATTGAAATCTAAAACATATATTATCCTAAAAATATCGTGTATGCAAACAAAAATTCGAGAATGGAAAAATTATGGAGTAAAAACGATTACTTTCACCTATTTACCAGAATCGGCATAAAGAAATTTAGCAATACAAATTGCAATTCCATAGCAGGGAGCAACACAAAGGAAACAGACAGATAAACGCCCGCTAAAATAATGAGGATATGGAATAATATTGCTGCCCCGTAATCGTTGCGGATTTAATATAATTTACGAGATTGTCGATATTATGGGGGTCATCGAAACTTACCGATGCCATATCGACCACGAGCAAAGGAGTTTTCACCCAGTCGAAGAAAAATTTCGTATACTCTCTCGCGAGAGTGGATATGAATTCCTCTGTTATAAATTTTCGTTCGAACTGGCGTCCATTGCGAGCGATATTTCTGACAAGCATCTCGATTGGCGTCTGCAAGAAAATCACGAGGTCGGGTTTAGGGATGTCCTTGCGAAGATGATTCTCTACCTGAGAGTATAGTCGCAATTCACTTTCATCGAGGAAGAGATTTGCGAAAAGAGCATCTCGCTCGAATACGAAATCCGATATTACGGTTTGATGGAACAGGTCCAGTTCGAATAGTGAAAGAAGCAAACGATATCTCGATAGAAGAAAAAAAATCTGCGTCGGGAAAGCATAATGTTTCGGGTCACGATAGAACTTTTCGATGAATTGATTATCCTCGATAGGCGTTTCGATTTTCTCTGCATCGAGCCTTCGTGCGAGTTCGTTCACGAGAATCGTTTTGCCTGCACCGATAGGTCCTTCGACAGCGATGTAATTGTATTTTGCCAAATTTTTCCCTCTCTTTTACCGATAATCGTTCTCAATTGTTCGGGAATTCTTTCGAGATATTCCGATAATTTTCTACCATCATTCGGATTTACGCATTCTTTCTCGATTTCGAGTAATGGCACTAGAAAAAAATCCCTGAAAACCAAATATCTATGCGGGATTATCAAATCGATTTCATCGATTATCCTTTTCCCGAAAAGAATAATATCCAAATCGATTTTTCTCGGTCCCCACTTTCCCGATTTATCTCTGCCGATTTTCCGTTCGATTTCTCGGGTATGCGAGAGCAATTCGTATGGCTCGCCATCGAAATTTGCCGATACCACAGCATTTAGAAAGTTCTTTTGATTGTGCATTCCCCAGGGTGAAGTTTCATATAGTGAGGAAACAGAAATTATCTCGCAAAATCTTCCGATTTCCAGCAGTGCCTCGGAAAGATTCTTTTCCACTGTATCGATATCGGGGATATTTCCGCCCAGTGCTATGAAAATTTTTTCGGTCATCTTTCTTTTACGACCTCGACCTCGACCCATTCCATAAACCCAGGGAATGGTGGATGATTTTTTCTGACCTTGACCACGAGTTTTTTTGCCATCTTATATTTATCGAATAAAAGAGTTGCAAGCCGTTCGGCAACTGTTTCGGTTAGATGAAACTTATTTTTAAGAAAAAAATCGCCTATTTCCATATAAAGCGATTCGTAGTTGACGACATTCTCATCGAGTTTATCGAGTTTGGCAACCTGTGCAGTATCGTATTCTATCTCCACATCGACAGAATATCTTTTCGCCAGTTGCTTTTCCGCTGCGGTGATGCCGTGATACCCAAAAAAATCCATATTGTGCATTCTGATTATACCCATAGATTCCTCCTGCTTCAAATTATCTATAATTTATATTAAAATACAAAATATTTTAAATCGTGTCAATCGAGTATATAAAACTTTTAAATTTTGGAATGTGCAAAACATCGGAAAAAACTATCCCTATTTGTTTTTAGGGATTTCTATTTCCCAACTTTTCTCGAATTTATTTTCGGCTCTATCCATTGCGACAATTTTTAGTTTGTGGACACCTTTCCTCAATGGTTCACGAGGTAAAACGGTAACAGTTTTACCCTCGGGGTCGTATTCTGCCAGTGTCCAAACCGAATCGATAAAAACTTCTGGCAAATTATCTGCACCGAAACCCGATAAATCATCATCGATAGAAATCACGATAGTATCGGAATCGGCAGAAATCAACTCTGCACTCGGTGGTTCTAAATCCCATTTCAATGCGAAACTTCCCAGTGCACGAACTTTTGCGGTGATTCGTCTACCTTTTACCCTCGATGGCACATAATACCAATCATTATTCCACCATCTAACTATGCACAATTTTTTTAGTGTATCGTCGGGCAACGAGTTATTAGCAGTCGGTTCGAACACGATGGTGGCAGGTTCTTTAAAATATAACCAATCGGGAAGATAGTGAAACAGCGAACTCGCTATATTATCACCTCGCACGGGCTCGAACCAATTATATATAGCGGTAGAACTATACAGAGCATCGCCAGGAATTCGGACAGATGTTTTCCACAATTTGCTCGACTTTTTACTTTCTGTCCAAAAGCCCATAAGACAGTAGACAGGACTGAATTCGCCGAGTTTCGCATACGGAAATTCTGGGTCGCCGAGAAATACATCCACAGTGGGCAATAAATTTTGCTCCAACTCCTGAGAGTGATTTCGCAGAAGCCACTTTGTAGGCGTTATCATCTGGTAATCGATTGTAATCCCAGAAATCGCAAATTCCGGCACACAAACAGGAGGGATATCGAGTTTGACAATATAATATAGATAATTTTCCATAACGAAAAGAGAACATTGCTCGGAATGGTATTTCTGTTCCTCCATCGTTCCCAAAATGAATGGATAAATTTGTCGCGAGCCAATGCCGACAGGGCGAAAAAAACCATCTCTGTTGTCCAATAAAATCGACTTTCGATTTTTTGCGATAGTTTTAAATGTATTCTCACCACTTTTACAGAACTGAATAGCGAGGTCATCCGTATCGCCGAGAACTTTGACTATAACTCTTCCTGAATCGTCATACATAAATTGAAGTGGGACATCCTCGACAGGCGAAGGCACGATAGAAAGCGTCTCGGTTGTTGCATTTCCAGCGAAATCCTCGAGCCGAACCCAGATTTTATGAACAACAGGGCTTAAGATGGAGCAATCTAAAATTCCAGCATCGGGTTTATCGTTAATTAATTGTGTTATTTTCAACGAATCGGGAACAAATAGCCTGTGAAATCTCGAATTATAGTAATATTCCAGACCGTTGTCGTATAGGAAACCGATATTTCTGGTTTCATCCAACTTAAAAGAATCATAGTCGCAGGAGAAAATTTTTTCACCATCGAGAAATAATTCTAAAAATCTCACTCCGAGACGATTTCGATTTTCCTGTCCCGTTTTATCGTAAAAACTGACTGCGAGTCCGACCTTACCCCAGAATCTGATAGGCTTTCTCCTCTGCCAGTAATCGTCGCCAGATTTTATAATCAATGGCAGAAGACTCTCTTCTATCCAAGCATCCTGCGAAAGCGGAATCACAGCGATTTTTACTATCGTCGGTGCGACACTATCGGGCGGAGTAAAACCGTAGTGAAATGGCGAAACGAAAGTTTTCAGTCCGCGTCTCGTCTCGAAATGAAGATGTGGCAAACCGACCCCTGACTTTCCTGTGTATGCAATTATTTCTCCTGCCTTAAAACTATACTCATTCTTCTTGAAGAACAAATTCACAATCGAACTTTTTGCCTTGTATTGCTCGGATACGACTCTATCCTGAACTTTTTTTGCATATCGAGAGAGATGTCCGAAAACCGCTGTTAAAGTATCATCGAACACGAAATATAGCGATTTTCCATATCCCCAGGGAGAAATCGAGACTCTCTGCACCCAACCATCTGCGGGAGCGACAATGGGCATACCCACAGGTGCGTGCAAATCTATACCGCCGTGAAAATGCCCCACTCGGAATTCACCGAAACTCGATGTCATCTCGTTGGACGATGGCAGAACCCAAATGTATTGGGCGAACAGCGTGGAAATCGATGCCAATATTAAAAGTATTATTCTCATAGTATTCCAGAAATTTGGAAATTATGAACAGTTAAAATTCGTATCCCAGCGAAATGGAATGAACATCGCCGAGTTCTCCCATAAGAACCAATGCGTAATTTAAGCCGATTTTGTTCCACTCGAAACCTGTTCCGAATGCGAAAGAGCGACTGTCGTGGAAAAGAGTGTAAGAACACCTCAAATTAAGCCAATTTATCGGCGATGCCTCGACAGCGAACGCTCCGTAATATTTTTCCATATCGGGTTTGAAAAATCCTGCACCGGCTGATAAAAATTTATACGAATACCAGATTTGTGCACGATACATCGTCGGCGGAGAATATTCGTAATCGAAATATGGTCGATTCGAGCCATAGTCGGTAGCGGATACCCCCGCCATAAGATTTTTGTATGAAAAAACTAACCCGCCGGAGAATGTGTTAGCATCGAATTGTCGCAGTTCGAGATTTTCGTAAATATGTCTCCAAAACAGCCCGATTGCGAAATATTTCCACTTAAAATTTCCGCCGAGTAATAAATTTGCTCGATTCGCAGAGAACACATAATCGGGTTCGGATGTGGCGAATCGTCTGCCTTCGATACCGGAGACAGATGTAATTCCCAACTGTGAGAATGCAGACCATTTGCCCGACGACAGTTCGCCGGCGATATACTCATCGTTGAAAACACCGAACCGATTGCGGTATCCACCGAGAACGAAATTATTCTCATCGCTTGTCGCAGCGGGATTATTCCAGAAAAATGGTTTCACACCCGCCGATGCCTCATCCTCGGCGGAGACAGGCAGCATAAGATATGTAGCGAAAGGAATTTTAGAATAGTTCGACTGCCCCCAACAAATAGATAACATCACGATGAAACCGATAAATATAGATTTTCCTAATGGCTGAAATTTCATATTTATACCTCGTTCTTTTCGCTAACTTGTGTCCCGATATCCTCGCCATTTACCACACGAATCAAATTCCCCCGTTTTGTTATATCGAAAATCATAATCGGGATACTATTTTCGCGAGCCATAGCGATAGCGGTAGCATCCATAATTTTTAAGTTTTTTGTTAAGACATCCTCATAAGTTATAAAATCGAACTTTTTAGCATCGGGTTGAATCACGGGGTCGGCAGAATATACGCCGTCTACTTTCGTCCCTTTCAGGATGACATCGGCACCGATTTCTACCGCTCGAAGTGCTGCCGCCGTATCCGTGGTAAAATATGGATTTCCAGTTCCACCGGCGAGAACGATAACTCTTCCCTTTTCGAGATGTCGAATCGCACGCCTTCGGATAAATGGCTCGCAAACTTGCTGGACAACGATTGCCGAAAGCACTCTCGTATGAACCCCGATACCTTCCAAAACAACCTGCAAGGATAGAGCATTTATAACTGTTGCGAGCATACCCATATAATCGCCGGCGACTCTGTCGAAACCCAGTTCTGTTCCAGCGAGTCCACGGAAAATATTTCCTCCGCCCACTACAATAGCGACCTCCACGCCCGTTTTCCGCACATCCGATATTTCCTGTGCTATCCGCAATATCGAATCGGGAGCGATTCCGTGCCCCTTACCACCGCCGAGAATCTCGCCCGACAGTTTCAATAATACTCGTTTATAAATCGGCATATCTTACCTCTGCTAAAAAAATAGATTAAAGAACATTTTTTATTCGAGTTATCGCTTCTACTATATTTTCTCTGCTCGCTGCGATAGAGATTCTCAAATATCCATCGATACCGAAACCCTCGCCAGGGACAGCGGCAACAAGTGCTTTTTCCAGCAAAAATTCGGAAAATTCAGCCGATGACGAAAATTTTCCCTCGATAGCATCTCGAATATCGCAGAAAATATAGAATGCCCCCGCAGGTCTAATAGGTTTGAATCCTGAAATTTCAGCAAGCATCTCGATTGCGATATCTCGTCTCGCCCTGATTTCCTCGACAATTTTCGGAGCAAAATCGGTTGCTTTTTCCAACGCGGCAAGCGCCGCATATTGTGAAATCGTGCAGGGGTTCGATGTCTGATGCCCCTGAATTCTACCGAGTGCAGAAATCAATTCGGGATTAGCAATAGCCCAGCCGATTCGCCAACCTGTCATAGCGAATGTCTTGGATACTCCGCTCACAACAACTACATTATCGAAAATGTTTTCATCGAATTGCAGAAAGGAAAAAAATTCGCCATCGAGAATCAAATCCTCGTATATTTCGTCGGCGAGGACGATTATATCATTTCGTTTAGCCACCTCGAAAATATCCGATAGTTCGGATTTTGAATACACTGCACCGGTCGGGTTCGTCGGAGAATTGAGCATCAGTATTTTTGTCCTATCGGATATCGCATTCTCGAAAACCGCGGGGTCGAGATGAAATTTACTATCACGACTGGTCGGGACAAACACAGGTTTGCCGCGGGACAATCTTACCATTTCGGGATAACTAACCCAGTATGGCACGGGAATTATTACCTCGTCGCCGGGTTCGATAAGTGCGAGCAATGTATTTGCCAAAGCCTGTTTCGCACCGACTGTTACGGCGATATTTTCTGCGGCGAGCGATACCCCGTATTTTTTCGAATACCTTTTCGCGATAGATTCACGCAGTTTCGGCATACCGATTGCTGCGGTATATTTTATAACCCCCGCCTCGATAGATTTTTCAGCGGCATCGACAACCACTTGGGGTGGAGCGAAATCGAGTTCGCCAGCAGATAATGCAATAACATCGATTCCACGAGATTTCATAGCACGAGCTTTCGCCGAAAGCGACAATGTAGGACTCGAATGTATGGAATTAGCAAGAGTGGAAATTCTCATCCTTATTACCTTTCTGTATTACTAATTTTCTCGACTAATAATCGTATGCAATTATATTTCGCCCCGAAAAAATTGCAAACAAAATTTATAAAAACCCCCTATAAGTCGGGGGCGATTTTCCAAAAAATTTTTAGTCGGCTGCGATTTGTCTCAATCATCTATATAAAAAAATTTACTGTGAAATTCACTTTATCGAAATGAATTTCTTCTTTATCGTTTTCGAGTCTGAGGACAATTTAGCGAAATAAACTCCCTCCGGGAAACGATTCCGCATTATAACCATACCGTTTCTGAATCTTTTCTCGAAAATTTTATGCCCTGCAACATCGAATATCTCGACAGTTCCGCGAGGAGCGATAAAGATTATTCTATCGGCGAGCAATTTTATATTGACATCGTCGTTGTCGGTCTGCTCCGTTATATTCGCACCAGGAAAATCCGCCTCGATATATGTATTACTATCGCTGCTAATCGCAACATTCTCGAAAACCTGCTCTAATGTATCGTATTTTATGTGAACCGTATAATTTCCATCGTATAGCAATCGGTGGTATCTGCCGTGATAATCGCAAATTCTCGCAGGGAAAGTCGTATCGGTAACGCCATCTATAATAACCTGTGCCTGCAATGGCGTTCCACTCTCGCTGTCGAATGCTTTAACTATAAGTCCACCATAGAACATCCTGTCGAACAGATAGAAAAGCCCTCTGCCGACTCTCGCAGCAATCGTATCCACTGTATCGCCTGTCCAGAAACATTGGTTCGTGATTTCCATAATTATCGAGCAGGTCCCAGTGAACCAATACGACCAAAGTTGCAATTTAGGACGGTCATTGTGCGATGCGGCATATTCGTAGTATTGTCCATCGATTTCGGTTTCGGTGTTCGCAGCAAGCTCTATCGCAATATTCAGATAGTGTGGAAAACCACCTTGATGATACACTCCGAGCGATGTATCGAACCAACAGAACCAAAGTTTATTTCCGCCGGTCGAATCCGGTGAGTGCAAATCTACGAGAAAAGTGGGACGATAGTGTTCCACGAAATCTCGGACAGCAACCACACAATTTTCCGACCAAGCATAAGGACCTTTATAGTTCACCGATGACCAATCCGTCGAGTCGTATTCGTCCCATTTGTAATCGTAGTTTCTGTTCGGGTCGACGCCGTCTATACCGAAATCGAACTCGCCATTTTCATTATTATCCCGGGTTGTTTTCCGCCAATGCAACGAATGTGGCGAACTCTCGTTCATAACGATTTGCCTGCCATCGACATTTACAACAGGGATGAACCACAATTGCAACGAATCGAGCCAGCGGGTAACATCGGTATCGCTGCCGTAGTTAGATGTCAAGTAGTGAAGTAGCCACATAACAGTTTCTGTCCCAGCGGGTTCGTTTGCGTGCTGCCCGCCATCTATGAGAACTACACTTTCATCCTCATCGATGGATGCATTATCGGATAGTTTCACCGCGACAATCGGCAGCGAGAATGTCCCCGAATATCCGAGAGTTTCCACATAGCAAATGGAACTGTAAGTATCTGCGAGAGCGGATACCTCAGCGAGAACCTCGTCGTATGTATGGTATCTCGGGTCGATATCCGGTGGCTGAGCGAATACCGAACCTGCGACAGCAACCGCTATCGAAAACCACAAAAATTTCATTCAAACACCTCGAAATTTATTTTCCACCGAACCTGATGCCGAACATCATCGAGAAATCGAATTCTGTTATGCTCGAACCAGAGGATGAAGTCGTTCCGATGCCGATTTGCAATTCGCCATAAGGTTTGACAGGAGCAGTCTTTAATGTCATCTGAGCACCGCCGCCCAATGTAAAAATGAATGTAGTGGAACTATATCCGCTATTCGAACTAGTCGATAAGCTCAATCCGCCGACACCATAAGGTTCGATACCATTGTTCATCGCATTCAGAAAATACATCAAATCGAACGATGAACCTGTTCCGAAGGAAAATGTAGTAGCATCACCCGCTCGGAGAGCGAGCAAACTGGCACGAGCATAAAGACTTTTATAAATAGGTGCCATTCCCTCGGCGGTCATCTGAAAACCGAAATCGGAATCACTATATCCCTCGGAACTCGTGTTCACAAAATCAAAACCGAGTCCTCCGCCGAACATAGGATTGTAATTTTTCGCTGAAATGATTGTAGACGCCATCAAGACAATTAGACCGACCATAAATAACTTTTTCACGATACCTCCTTCAATTGTTTTAATTAGCGACCGATAATTTTTTGAAAATACATATAAAAAAACAAATGTCAAATGGGAGTTTTTAGATTATCGCTCGTCGTTCATAAATTGAAGTAATGGATTCAATTTTTTACGAGCCTGAAACCGATAAAATATCTTCGATTGCTCGGTCCTAAACTACTTCTAATCGTGGTTCTGTGGAAATATCCTGGCAAACTTGGTGTCGAATATAGAATAAATGACCCACCACGAGTAACTTTTTCTGTGCCATCCTCAGGACCTGTGGGATTATCGAATGGATTATCCCAATAGTATGTGTTTTCGAACCAATCCTTGCACCATTCTTCCACATTGCCGCTCATATCCTCGGCGCCGAAAGTGGATGCACCATCGGGATAAGAACCGACAGGTGCGCTCTGCTCGTAGCCATCATCATAAGTATCTTGCGACCCAGAAAGATAATTGCAATGCACGGTGCCATCGGCATAAAAATCGTTTCCCCACGGGAATTGATAACCCTCTGGATAGCCATCGCCATTTTCATCTACGCCGAGAGTTCCTCTGGCGGCGTGTTCCCATTGAGCCTCTGTGGGTAAATCTTTTCCGACAAATCTCGCAAATGCCATCGCCTCATACCAGGAGACACCGACCACTGGATAGTTCGGGTAGTCATCACCGCAAGGGAAATCTGGACTGTTCCATTGCTCTGGCTGCGTGATACCATTACTTTCCTTCCACATCCAACCGGCACTGTCCCACCATTCTGGATTGCTGTATCCGCCAGCATCGATGAATGTTTTGTATCGGGCGCAAGTGACCTCATATTTATCTATGCTGTATGCATTCAATCTGACGCGATGAGCGGGATATTCCTCGCTTCCACCTCCACCCTCAGACCAACTATACCCCATAGTGAAAGTATCCGCTGGAATAGAAATCACTTCGGCATCATCGGGATAAGCCGATGGCACGCTATTAGTTTGAACACCCAATACATTGGATACACCGAGACTGCCCGAAACATCGTATCCATAGACGATGAACATATAATCGTGTTCGGGAAGAAGATTATCGATGAATGCACAGGTATCTCCGACTCTTCCCTGAATTGTCGCAACGAGTTCATCCGTAGAATCTACACTCGAATCTGTGGACATATAGACATCGTATCTATCGAAGAAAAGCACATCGAAGTGCCACCAGGACAAATAAATATTATGCGAGCTCTTTGCGATATATGTCAACGGGAAATCATAATCTTGTTCGGGAACAAAAACGGTGATGGAATCTGCTCCCATTTGCCCTTGTCCATCGATAGCAAATACTTTCAATACGACATATCCCGTATCTTGATAGAACGACCAATAGGTGGAATATGGGGTCGTAGAATCCACAGCGATAGTATCCTCCCCCGCGATGAATATAACCTGCTCGATTTCATCGCCAGAGACATTCGCGGATATAATCTGTGGAAATGAAATAGTATCGCCATCGGCAGGTTCGGTAATCTCCACAGTAGGAGAAAAATCAGTGCCATTTGTGTCATTATCTTCCTTCGAGCAGCCGACAAGCAGAAGAGAGATTATAAAAATACCCACAAGAATTTTCGAAAATTTTCCACTCATCTTTACCTCCAATTTTTTTACACATTTATGTCTTCTCCAAA
>CAYRNI010000062.1:8552-12240 GCA_964425665.1 uncultured bacterium | reverse complement strand
CAGGAGGCCGCAACCCACGACTTTAGTTGTGGGAAAAACCTATCTTGTTCTGAATTAGATTTTGAGGTAAAAAGTAAAAAAATGGAGATAAAATTAGTATTCAATAAGTTAGCAATTTTGTAGAAGACACAAAACATATTTTTAACGAGGGAAAATTATGGAATTGCCACCTTATAAGATATTGATTTCGCAGGAACAAATTTCGGAGCGGATATCTCGGCTCGCCGATGATATATCAAAAGAGTTGAAGAATGATAATCCGCTTGTTGTCGTTGTTCTGAAAGGTGCTTTTATTTTCGCCGCGGACCTTATACGACATTTCGATTTTCCACATCAAATAGATTTTATCTCAATTTCGTCGTATGGATATGAAACGAAAACCACAGGCGTTGTAAAAATATTGAAGGATTTGGATGAGCCTATAAAAGGTAGAACAGTTCTCATTATAGAGGACATCATAGATACGGGACTAACATTGGATTATATATATAAACTCTTTCAGATAAGAGAACCTAAAAAAATCGAGATTGCTGTATTTCTGTCGAAAATGGCTCGGCGTGAGTATAAAATTCCCGTAAAATTTATCGGCTTCGAGGTCCCCAATAAGTTCGTGGTAGGATATGGTTTAGATTATAAACAAAAGTATCGCTCTCTGCCTTATATAATCGGAATCGAGGAAGAATAAGATGAGTCCAATGATTTTGAAATCCATTCTTCGATGATTCGGTTTGTCGTTTTTTCCCTATTGGCGATTCAAATTTAATTGTGTAGAATTTTTCTTCAATCGATGCTGTAATTTTCTGCGAAAGTTTTGGATACCACACTTGACAAAAGCAATTTAAGATATAAATTAAGTCGTTATGGAAAGCGAGATTGGGAAAATATCTGTCCGAGCAGAGAATATATTGCGAATTTTAATAGAAGAGCATATTCGCACTGGTGAGCCTGTCGGGAGTCGTCTAATCAGTAAGAAACTCGGCGGTGTGATTTCGCCCGCTACTGTGCGAAATGTTATGAAGGACCTCGAGGAAATCGGTCTTCTATGGCAACCGCATACATCGGCGGGTCGTGTGCCGACAGCATCCGGGATAAAGTATTACATCTCGCACCTGATGAAGCCAGAAAAATTGACTTTTCAAGAAAGAGATGCAATTGAGCAAGTATTTTTGGGCGAGTTCACCGATTTACTTCAATTGCTCGAGGGTGTGGGCAAAATTTTGGCAGCACTATCGAATGAAATCGGTTTGATTGTCGCTCCCAGAGGCGAAGAACTGATTCTCCATAAACTCGAATTTATCCCTATTACCAGCAACCGCATAGTCATAGTTCTGATAACTCGTTCGGGATTGACACGCTCGTTAGTTATGGAGTTCAATGATATAGACACACGAAAACTCGAGGAATTGGGTGAGCGAGTCAACCAAAGACTTTCAGGATTGACCTTCTCGGAAATCAAGAGAGAGATAAAACTTCGCCTCGCCGATTTGAAAAAACTTTACGGGAATTTTACATCGAAACTTATTCAATCCGCCGAAGAGATATTTAAACTCGAGGATGAAATCACCGCTATTTTCGGCAGAGAGAACATAGTGGAAAAACCCGAGTTTGCAGACCAGAAACAACTCGGTCAAGTAATGAGCGCCTGCGAAAGCGAGGAGATTTTGCTCAAATGCCTATCATCTATAACAGGTGAAAATGTTGAAATAATAGTCAGTCCACCGCAATTGAAAGATATAGGGATGGTTGTCTCTAAATACCCACTCGGCTCGGGTGAAGGCATTCTTGGCATAATCGGACCGACGAGGATGAACTATTCGAGACTTATCGAACTGGTTTCTTACACGGCACGAAAAATGGCAACCCTGTGGAAACCATAGGAGGTTTTTTTATGAAAAAAAAGAAAAATGAAAATATCGATATAGAGGAGAAAACATCGAAAAAAATTGAAAGCACAGATGAGCAAGTTATGGAAAAAGTTGCCGATTCATCTGAATCCACGAAAGAACCCATCGATTCGAGCGAGGAATCCCAAGAAGAAAATGTATCGGACATAATAGAGGAGTTAAAAGCGGAGAACGAGTCTTTGCGAGAGCAACTTCTTCGCAAGACCGCCGATTTCGAGAACTTTCGCAAAAGGCAGGAGCGGATTTTATCTACGATGATAGAGCAGGAAAGGAACAATATAATCGGAAGATTGCTCGATGTAGCAGACGATGTGGAGCGGGCTATGCAAGAAGTCGAAAATGAAAAGGACCCCGCTTCTATCTACAATGGAATCAAACTCGTTTCCAAAAAGATAAAGGAACTACTGAGACTCGAGGGAGTGGAATCGGAGGACCCCACAGGCAAGAAATTCGACCCGCTTGAACACGATGCAATCGCTGTGCAACCTGTGGATTCGCCCGATAAGGATGGAATAATTATTCAAACAATTCAACCCGGTTATACTCGGCAGAGAAAACTTGTTAGACCTGCGAGAGTTATCGTGGGCAAATATTCGGAGGCAGAAAAAACTGAGCAAAACGAAAACAATGAGGATGGTGAGAAATAAATGTCGGTTAGTCCCAATATAGACCCTTACGAAGTTCTCGGCGTATCGAAAGATGCGAGTATCGACGAGATAAAGAGTGCTTATCGTCGACTCGCTATGAAATATCATCCCGATAGGAATCCAAATGACCCCAATGCGGAGGAAAAGTTCAAACAGATATCTGAGGCATACGAGATACTTTCCGACCCGCAGAAACGGGCTGCATACGATAGGGGAGGGGTGACAAATTTCGATGATTTTTTCGGACAGAACTACGATATTTCCGATGCTATGAGTATATTCGAGCAGATATTCGGCGATATGTGGGGTGGTTTCGGACAGAGGATACAAACGCAGAAGAGAAGTTACGCCCAGCGTGGCGAATCGTTGCGGATAGCGGTCAATCTTACGCTGGAAGAAATTTATAAAGGCACGGAAAAGACCGTGACGGTTTCTCATTATGAGACCTGCCCAGTTTGTAATGGTTTGGGTTATCCGCCGGGGGAAAAGTTGCGAAAGTGTCCACAATGCGGTGGCACGGGTCAGGTTAGAGAGGTTGGACGCTCCTTTTTCGGAACTGTTACGCGAGTTTCTACTTGTCCCACCTGTGGTGGCAGCGGATATATCCCCACAAAAATTTGTTCTAAGTGCAACGGCACGGGTAGGGTTAGGGCAACAGAAAAAATCAAGGTGAAAATCCCAGCAGGAATATCGAATGGTCAGGTTCTTCGTGTTCCAGGTAAAGGAAATGCAGGACTTCACGGTGGAAAACCAGGAGACCTTTTAATTGTCATCCGCGAAATTCCCCACAAGAAATTTGTCCGTCGGGACAGCGATATATGGACATCTTATCCAATCAAAATCACCACGGCTGCACTCGGTGGAAAGCGAAAGTTCAAAAATGTCGATGGTTCGGAAATCGAAATCGATATTCCTCCAGGCACACAGTTCGGAGATATTTTAAAACTCAAAGGCAAGGGACTTCCTATACAGGGAACATCTCGCCGAGGGAATGTGATGATTCAATTCGTTGTTCTCGTTCCTGATAAACTAACTCGCAGGCAAAAAGAACTTTTGAAGGAATTCGCTAAGGACGAAAAGCAGCCGAGAAAATCGACAATCGAAAGAGTTATAGGTAAATACGGAATTCATAATTAG
>CAYRNI010000062.1:0-8452 GCA_964425665.1 uncultured bacterium | reverse complement strand
TTAAGATGCTCATCGAAACCACATATTTTTATTCGCCGCCAGATTCTTTCAGTAAGGGTAAAGTTTTTCTCGCCGAAGATGAAGCACATCATCTCGTCGATGTCATTCGCGCCAGGGATGGAGACGAGTTTTTCCTGACGAACGGTATCGGCGACCTATTCCGATGTAGGTTGATAAAAAAGCACAGGAAAGGTGCTTTGGCTGAAATCGTCGAGATTATGGAACCGATGCAAAAGCCATCGGTCAAAATTTGCCTCGGGATGTCGATTATCAAGCCGAAACTTATGGAACTCGCTCTCGATTGGTCGGTTCAAATCGGTATCGACGAGTTCGCCCCGTTGATTACAAAGTATTCACAGAGCGAGTTTTACAGAAATGATAACAATTTCACTCGACTGGAAAAAATCGCCGTTCGTGCGATGAAGCAATCGAAACGGACCTGGATACCGACGATTTATCCGCCGATGCGGTTGGAAAAATTTCTTCAGCAATATGGACAAAATTTCGATGGCATAATATACGCGGACTACGATGGTGTTCCATCGCCGCCGAAGAGAATGACACAGGATGATAGCAATATTCTCGCACTTGTTGGCTGTGAGGGGGGATTTTCCACCGCCGAAAAATCTGAACTGGCGGAATACGATGCCGTGCCTGTCGCTCTCGGTCCGGCGAGATTACGCGCAGAAACAGCAGCGGTTATTTTCACCGCAAAAATCCTTGTCTGGACCGGGAATATCTAAAAATCGAAATCCGATGTAGTTCAGAAAACCACGAGTAATTCAATCCACTCGATAAATCGGGGAATCGCGCAAAATTGCTTGCATCAGGATACAATATTCATAAGATTGAATAAATCTTTCAAATTCATACTTGCCATAATCCGAAATTTCAGGTATATTAAAAATATGAAAAAAATAATTACAAGAGTGTTAGAATTTATCGGTGCGTTGATATTATTAATTCTACTTCTTCCATTTTTTGTGATTGCTGTTTTGATAGTTCAATTGGATTCACCTGGACCGATAATATTCCGTCAGAAAAGAATTGGGAAAGACGGGAAGGTATTTACGCTCTACAAGTTGAGAACGATGCGAAAGGATGCCGATGGCACATCTCCGCCGCATACACAGGTGAACGACCCTCGCTTTTCGCCGATATGTAGATTTATCAGAGCCACAGGAATAGATGAAGTTCCTCAATTGTGGAATATTATCAAAGGGGATATGGGTTTTATCGGTCCGCGCCCGGAACTTCCTAATATTGTCGAAACATACTCTCAAGAGCAGAAGGAAATATTGAAATTTAATCCTGGGCTTTTTGGTATCTCGCAACTCGCACTTCGTGAAGGCGTAAATTATAAAAAGAAATTGCAAATAGAAAACCATTACTATCCGAATAGAAATGTAATTAAAGATTTTTTGATATTGTTTTTTACTCCGCTCGTGCTGGCAAATCACGCTTTCGGAAGAATTATACCATTCTGGAAAAAGCGAACAGAATATACCGATACATTCTGGTTCAAATATCTCGTCTCGATGAATGGAAATGGTTTTAAGGTCGAGAAATCGACTGTGGATAATGCATCTAATCAACCGCAAAATAGTGAGAAGGTTCGAGCACACATCGCAAGGCAGTAGTTTATGAAATCCGGTTTCCTTCACATATTTTTTCGCTATCCGCATCACACTGCATTGATTATCGCTATTTTAATAGGAGCAATCGGAGCATATTTCGTATATCGGCGAACAAATCCGCCATTACCACCGACTCGACGATACATTTTAACATTCCTGCGATTTCTCTCGATTGCAGTAATCATATTTATGCTCGCCGACCCGGTGCTATTATCATTCCATCGAAAAGATATAGTTCCATCTATCGCTCTACTCGTGGACGACACGCAAAGTCTCACTATCGCCGACAATACAGGCAATCGTGTGAAAAAAGTCCAATCCTTTCTGCAATCCGATGCGTTGGAAAAAATCGAGGAGAAATATCCTGTTGTCAAATTCTCGTTTTCAGATTCCATTCATCCGTTCGATAAATTGAAATTCGATGGCACTGCCACAGCAATCGGCGAGGTTCTTTCGGATATTTTGGATACATCGGAGGCATTGGACATCGAGGCGGTGGTGCTGGTCAGCGATGGTCAAAGTAATATCGGTATCGACCCGATATCGATATCGGCGACATTGCCATTCCCGGTATATACTGTCGGTGTAGGTGACCCGAATCCTGCTCCCGATGCCTCTGTTGCTCAGGTTCTGAGCAACCCTATCGCCTATGTCGGTGAAAAAAATCCGATAGTTGCAAATATTCGAGCGTGGCGACTCGATGGACTTAAAACGAAAGTGTCGCTGTGGAGCGGCAACGAAAAAATCGCCGAGAAACAAGTAGAACTTCCGACATCAGGACAAACCGTGCCCGTAAAGTTCGAGATTACACCTGAAAAAGCGGGAGTTAGATATTACACGGTGCGGATTCCGAAACTCTCTGGCGAGGTTTCACTATCGAATAACTCGCATACCGTTTCGCTCAAAGTTCTACCATCTAAAAAGAAAGTATTGCTCGCCTGCGACCATCTATCGTTCGAGGTTTCTTTTATCAGGCGTGCTATCGAATCGGACCCGCACATCGAGACATCGGTTTTCGCTAAAAGAGGTGGCGGAGATGTTCCGTTCAAAGTGTTCCCGCTCGACACATCGAAACTCGATAGATACGATGCAATCGTCCTCATTCATTTTGCTCCAATAATGACCGAACCCGTTGCAAAAGCAATAACCGACTATGTGAAATTCGGCGGTTCGGTATTTTGGATGCTCGATGACTCATCACCTTCGAAGCGAGCACTTTCAAAAATTAACGAAATAATGCCAGCGAAAATATCGAGTGGTCTATCATTTATATACGAAAGTTTTGTTCCTGTTATTTCATCCGATGGTTTCACGCACCCTATTATGCAAATAGCGAACAGAGGTGAGGATTTGTCCAAGGCGATAGCAGGGATGCCACCATTTTCGGGATATGTCCGAACCGAACCGACGGATTGGGCATCGATATTGCTCGCTCATCCCGACAACTCCGCACCGATACTGGCGGTAGGCTCTATCGGTCGAGGTAGAAGTGCAATACTGTGTGCCGCTCCATTCTGGAAATGGGGATTTTTGCCCGCTGGTTTCGGCAAGGACGACCATATCTACCGAAATCTCGTATCTAATCTGGCAAGGTATCTCGTATCTAAGGAAAAAATCTCTCGTTTCGTTTTGAGTTCCGGGAAAAGAGTATATCGCAGTGGCGAACCTGTGCTTATTTCGGCATCGCTGCGTGATGTTAGCAATAAGCCGATATCGGGGGCATCGATTTCGCTTACAATATCCCGACAAAATGGGGATAGTGCTCAATCTTTCACTATGGATATGACCGAGGTCGGCGATGGTGTCTACGAACTTCGTCTGCCATCGCTCGAACAAGGGAAGTATAATATTTCCGCAGTAGCGAAATATATGGATAAAACAGTGGGTAAGGCAAAAACCTCGCTGGTTGTGGAGGAATTTCAAATCGAGTTTGCTCAGACAAATCAGGATAGACCGACTCTGCAATCTATTTCCGAACTGTCGGGAGGAGCATATATTCCGATAGATTCGGCAGATATCCTTCCTCAAAAAATCCAACTAAAACCGCATACTCGAACTTGGACAACAGAAAAGGAACTTTGGCACTCACTTTGGCTATTACTGATAGTTGCTTTAAGTCTGACGGCGGAATGGTTTATTCGTAAGATATCTAACCTACTTTGAATCAGCATTTTTTTCAGCGATAATCTTAGAGATTGTTTCGCGCAATTTTTGCGGTCTATACGGTTTTGCTATCACTGCGGCGAATCCATAATCCTTATAATTTGCCATAATCGGGTCGTGGGAGTATCCGCTCGACACAATCGCTTTGACATTTGGGTCGATTTCTCGCAATTTCTCGATTGTCATCTTTCCGCCCATACCGCCTCGGACAGTCAGGTCGAGGATTACCACATCGAAAGGTTTTTGTGAATTTTTAGCGGCGAGATATTTCTGTATGGCTTCCTCGCCGTCCGATGCGGTCTCGACTTCATTCCCATACGAATGCAAAATTTTTCCGACTATATCTAAAATTTTTGTCTCGTCATCCATAAGCAGGACTTTGCCCGTATATTTTGCAATTTCCGACTCTGGTATTCGAACCTTTTTAGATTTTTCCTTCGATGCTGGCAGATATATATCGAATGTTGTTCCTTTCTCGACAACCGAATCGACATCGACATAGCCCCCGTGCTGTCGAACTATGGAATATACTATCGCGAGCCCGAGACCATTACCTGTTTGCTTCGTCGTAAAATATGGGTCGAAAATCCTTCCGATATATTCCTTCGGGATACCTATACCGTTATCTTTAATGGTGATTTTAATATACTTGCCAGGTTTGATAACTGGATGCTCGTCTTCACCTACTATAATATTTTCAGCGGAAATATCTATGACACCACCCTCTGGCATAGACTGGTCTGCGTTAATAACGATATTCTGGATGACCTGAGCGATTTGTCCTTCATCGGCATCCACAAGCCAAAGGTCATCGGAAATGGAGAAGTTGCATCTAACATTCGAGCCTGCTAATACGAATTCGGCGGCATCTTTAATGATGCTGGATACATCGATTGTTTCTTTTATAGGAGCACCACCACGAGAGAATGTCAGTAATTTCTGCGTGAGGGATTGTGCTCGCATAGTGGCTTTTTCGGCATCGGTTAAAATCTCTACAATTTTCTCGTTGCCCTCGCTAAGCAATTTCGCATGAGAAACATTCAATAAAAACGCAGTTAAAATATTGTTGAAATCGTGAGCGATACCGCCGGCGAACACTCCGAGCGATTGCAATCTATTTATTTTCTGAAGTTCCTTTTCGGTGCGCAATTTCTCGGTAATATCTCTGAATACGAGAACTACTCCGATTATATTGCCATCGTTATCGCGGACGGGGGCACCGCTATCGGCGATATATCTTCGCGTGCCATCTTTGGAAATCAATATACTCCCATTGGCGAGACCGACGATGAATCCCGTTTTAATTACTTTCTCCACAGGGTTTTCGCAGACCTCCCCTGTCTCTTCGTTTATTATATGGAACACATCGTTGAGCGGTTTTCCAACAGCATCGTCGGCGTTCCAGCCGGTTAATTCTTCTGCAACTTTATTCATCAGAATAATTTTACCCTCTATGTCCGTGCTGATAACCGCATCGCCGATACTTGTCAGAGTAACTTTCAATCGTTCCTTCTCGGAGAACAAAGCTTTTCGAGCTTTTATTCGTTCTGTGATATCCAATGCCATAATAAAAAGCAATTTTTCATTGTTTTGCTCTATTTTTCCGCTTGAAATTATAACATCGATTAGTTCGCCGTCCTTTCGTTTCCATTTTCTTTCCCCAACAATGAATGTCCCTGTTTCCAATGTCTTTTGAACCAAATCGTCTATACTTTTTTTACTGTGAGCGATAAAATCATACATCGTCAAAGATGATATTTCTTCCTGCTCGTATCCGAGATATTCGAAAAACTTTGGATTAGCCTCCACTATTTTTTTCGATTTCGGGTCGGCTAAATATATCGCTTCGGCAGATTGATGGATAACAGTTCGGTATCGTTCTTCACTTTGTCGCAATTGTTCCTGAACCTCGATTCGGTCAGTAATATCTTGACCGATGCAAACCAATAACCGAGGTTCGCCATATTCATCACAAATGGAAGTATTATTCCAGGAAATTATTCTTTCTTCCCCATTTTTTGTGCATATAGGGTTTATATACGAGTGAAATTTTCTCCCCCAAGCATCAGACCAAACGGCTTTCATCTCCTCAGCCAGTTTGGAATCGAAGAAAATTTCGAACCAATCCTTCCCGAGAACTTCCTCCCTTTCCCATCCTGTTATTTTCTGGGCGCCATCGCTGAAAATTTCTATTCTATGCTCGCTATCGAGACCTACGATAATCGCATTACTCGTCTGAATTATCCTATCTGAAAATTCCTTTTGCCTCTTCAATTCCTCTTCTGCTCGCTCTCGTTCCTCGTTAATTTCTATGCTGTGGATTGCAAACGCTATGTCGCCAGAAATTTCCTTTATCAATTTTTCCTCATCGATGCTATATTCCGGCGACTCGATATTAGTCGAGATTTCTAATAATCCATACAATCTGTTATTATGTATCAACGGAGAAATTGTGATATTGCTCGCCGCATAAAGTTGAGCGAGTAAGCAATCGCCGCAAAATGTAGGAGTTTTTTTCGTATGAAAAATATTTTTCTCCTCGAGTGCCTTAATTATGCAAGGAGGGTAATATCCATTTTTTTTGAGTTCTATTAGTTTGCTGTATTTTTCATCTAAACCTGCGTTTGCCGATAGTTCTATATTACCTGATTCATCGAACAGAAAGATGAAAACAGCATTATAATTCTTTGCTTTTTGCAATTTTTCGCAGGTTTGCTCTATGAGTTCCTTTTTCGTTTTGACCCTCGTAATTAGTTGATTCACATTTCGGATGGCTTCGAGTATCGAGTATAGATGTCTATTTTTCGCTCGCTCACGCTCTATTTCCGTTATATCCGTTACTATCGAGACGAATTCATCTCCCTCTGTATGGAATGAAGAGATGAAAAATTGTTTTTTCAAATTCGGGAAATAATACTCGAACGAAATCGGATTGCCTGTTCGCACAACATTTAAATACATATCGAAAAGAGGAGGTGTGGGTGTATTATACACTTCTGTTGCCAATTTGCCCACGACATCCTTATACTTAATCCCAAAAATTTGTTCGTAAGCAGGATTTATATCCACAATCCTATAATCGATGGGTTCACCTTTATCATCGTAGACAAGCCGATGGACTATGACTGCTTCGGTCATAGAATTAAAAAACAATCTGTATTTACCCTCGATTTGCATCTTTTCCTGAATGGAAATCTTATCATTACTTCCGCTATCTTCTTTTTCGCCCCGCCTCATATCGCATCGCCTCGATATTTACACTCATAGTCGTCATTTTACTATTTTAATAATTTTTGTCAAGTTATATTATTTCTCGATATGGATTCTTTACCCATTATAGTCTCTATTGTCTAAATTAATGGTTATCGCTATTATTCTAAAAAAGCAGAAAATACATCAAAGAATGATTACGGTTTCCAAAATGTTTTGGATGTATGATATCATCGGTTATTCCCATTCGAGTTCCACTTTCGAGGAATTTCCGAGATTTAATCTGTATGGTCTGCCAGAAAAAGCGGAATCGCTTCCTAATATCGAGTTTTCCAGTATGCAGTTTGTGATAATCGTGCTGTCGCCGACGATACAATCTCGCAAAATCGAATTTTTTATCCGCGCTCGTTCGCCGATGGAAACATAAGGACCGATAATCGAATTTTCGATACTGTCCGTTTTCGCAATCGAAACAGGCGGAATTATTATGTTTCCAGCGAGTTCGGTCAAATTTCCGTTTTTATCCAGAAGTTTTCGATTAGTTTCTAATAGTGTCTCGGGTTTCCCGCAATCATACCAACCATCGATTACAACACTCTCGAACTTTTCACCATCGGCGAGCATTCTGGAAAGTGCATCGGTAAGCTGAATTTCACCGTTTTTTGCAATTTTATTACTTATCAGAAAATCTAAGTTCTTTCTCAATCTGACAGGGTTAGTGAAGTAATATAGTCCCGCGATTACCCATTTGCTCTTGGGAGATTTAGGTTTTTCCTCCATTCCGATAATCCGCTTCCCTGAAAGTTCGACTACGCCGAATCTCTCCGGATTGTCCACAAAATGAACGCCGATAATGTGATTTTCACTTCCGATAAACTTCGACAAATCCACCTCGATTATCGTATCACCGAGAACAATTAAAAAAGGTTCATCATCACTTATCTGTTCGAGTCCCAGATAAACGGCATAGCCCAATCCTAAAAGTTCCTTCTGCCAGACGAAATGAGTAGGAATAGAATACCGATTTCTGACAAAATCCTCGATTTTTTCGCCCTTATATCCTATCACGAGGATAAGTTCATCGATTCCATTTTTCAAAAGACCATCGATTATATGAGCCAATATGGGCTTGCCCGCAACAGACAATAACGGTTTCGGCGTAGTGTGTGTGAAAGGTCGCAGTCTTTCCCCGACACCCGCAACTGGTATTAAAGCTTTCATAAAAATTCTCCTTGTTCATATTCTTCAGTGTCCTCTGCGAAATTTTTAACCTATTGAATAATAATTATTTTATTTCAGGACAAAATAGGTTTTTCCCACGACTAAAGTCGTGGGTTGCGACCCCCTAATTCACTCCGCATACGCTCCGTGAATTTGTCCCCCTTATTAAGGGGGACAGTCCCGACTTGTCGGGACAGGGGGTTAACTTTTCCCACGACTAA
>CAYRNI010000061.1:0-12259 GCA_964425665.1 uncultured bacterium | reverse complement strand
GATATCTTGTCGCAAAATATCTGCCTGCCCTGGTTTGAGGAACGGTTCGAGTAAATCTACTGTGTGAAGTGCCGAGTCGTATTTTTTCTGTTCCATCTGCACGACCAAAATGTTCTGCAATATTTTCACATCGTCGGGAGCAAAACGATATGCGAACCAAAGATACCGTTCGCATTCCGCCAATTTTCCTATTTTGTGAAGATATCCCGAGCGCAACATCGAAAACTCTTTATACGAACCGTAGATGACCTTTTCCCTGTCGTTCCATTTTTTCATTCTGCTCAATGTGTTTGAAATTTGGAACATATTTGCTGGAATCGGGCGATAGTTTTTTCCCTTGTCGATTCTAACTAGCAAACCCTCTGGGATGCCGCGATATTTCCGCTGAAAAAATTTGTCTGTGACGAAAGCATAAACCGGTCCATTCCACCGCTGGATAATCGCATCGATTAAGTTCTCGAAAGACCTTTGAAGTTTTCGGGCATCGTATTTTTCCCCCGACTCGAACGGAGATACTGATTCGATGAAAATTTTCGCTTCGGGCTCGATTTGTGAAAATCTTTTATCCGAGAGAAGTTGTTCCACATACCAGGAGCGACGCAGAAGTGCGAAGTCTATAAGTTTCAAATCGGGACGAATATTCTCGCACATTTGGAGATACTTCGACGGCGAATACATATCCCAACTGCCGAGTATCAGCAGAGAATTCGGTTTAGGGAATGTCAGAACATTTTCGGCATATTCTCTCGCGGACCAGTCGTTATGTCTGTCGCATTCGGGATAATTTTTTGCCAGCACAAGTCCCAGTGCAATCAAAAGTATAGCGGGTGCGAGCCATTCTATTTTTTTAAAAAATCTCGATATCCCCGCAAAACTTATAGCGACGACAGATGCCGCCGGAACATAATACGGTGCTATGTCGGGAATAGTGTAGTTCATCGCATAGATTGCATCGAAGGCGAATATTAGAAATAAAAATATCGGTATTTCAAATCTTTCGAGTTTTCTCTGCGATTTGTCATTTTCTCGGATGAAGAAGCCGAAAAACCCCGCAATCGATAGGATAACCGCAACTCCGATATTGCTCCATATTATATCGAGCATTTTTTCGAGACTTTTTTGGATTTCTGAAATCGGTCGCGAGAACATCCACACTCGATACTGCCAGCCAGTTAGGTGGCGGAAAAATCTCGCGAATGTGTGCGGTGAGCCCCAGTTCATTATCGGGTTCTGAGCGGAGCGGATGGGGATATATAGATACAGCAAAAGCGCACCTGCGAATGCGGCGATAGAAATAGAAATTGTTTTCATCGAAAGTTTTCTGAAATTCAGAATTATTATCCATAATATTGCGGGTGCGAAAAGAACCGCGCTCATATGGTTCGTGAATGCGAGTCCGTAGAAAAATGCGAACAGGACAAAATATTTCGGCTCGTTCTCGTTCCGCCAGAGGACAAGAAAGTAGATGGCACATAATGTAATCGCAGCGGATAGCGAATATACCTCGGTGATGACCGAAATATCCCACATTATTTTTCCAAATGGTAAAAGAAGTGCCGAAATCGCAGAAACGATTTTCGAGAATTTCAGTTGTCGAAGTATCGAAAATAAAAACATTGTTGCTATCGCTCCAAAAAATGCCGACATAAGATTTGTCGCGATTACCGGTGGATTTATGAATTTCGCAAAGATATATCCGAGCAATGTATACAGTGGGTATCCTGTGGGGTGAGCGATACCGAGCGTTTTACAGACAGTCGCCAATTCTCCTGAATCTGATAGTGCGATAGTGGGGGAGAGAGTTAGAACATAGACACCGAGCGTTATCGAAAAAACTACAATCGCTAAGAAAGAATCCGATATTTTCGACTCGAATGATTTATTTGTGATTTTTTTATCCATATATTCACATAAAAATATTTGAAAACGAATATAAATAATATATATTCCGAAATCAATAACAACGATGGGGCAAAAATGCACAGGGTTATTTTCAGCATCGGGAGATTTTCGCTTCATACTTGGGGATTGATGGTCGCTATCGGTTTCGGAGTTGGATTGTGGTATTCCGTTAGGCGGGCGAGAAAAATTGGCTATCCCGAGAGCAGAATTTTCGACCTCGCATTTATCATAATGGTTTCTGCTATCGTGTGTTCGAGATTGTGGTATGTCCTTACGCATATCAGCGAATTCAGTGGAAACTGGCTCGATGTGATAAATCCATTTCAGGGCGGCGGTTTCGGAATCGCTGGGATGGCTATGGTCGGTGGAGTTGTGGGCGTTATTATTTCCGCAATTCTGTATTGTCTCATCAAAAAAATCAATTTTTTCGAGATTACCGATATTATCGCTCCGACATTTCTGCTGGGAATGTTTATCGGAAGATGGGGCTGCTTTTTCAATGGCTGCTGTTTCGGAAGACCATCTAAAATGTTCTGGGCAATGGTATTTCCACCGAATAGCCCCGCTGGAAGTGTTTTCCCTCATACGCCGATTCACCCGACAGAACTATACGAGTCGTTTATCGACCTCGCATTCTTTATTATCCTGATATTTCTTGAGAAAAGATACAAAAAATTTGTCGGGTGGTCGTTCTGGATGACATTTTTCTTCTATGGTCTCGGCAGAGCATTAGTGGATTACTGGCGATGGTATGAGCCGCAGGAAATAGTTTTGAAATATCTCGGTGGAAATCTATCGGTTCACGGAGCAATCGCATTGGCATTCGCAATTTTCTCTTTGATTATGGTGATTTTTAAGGTAGGCACGCCGATAAAAAATGAAAAATGAAATTTTTTCAGTCAAACAAAAAGTGAGGTTCTCTACTCGAAGAAAACCTCACTTATCTTTCCGATTTTAATAATTTTTTTGGAACTAATTGCCGGGTTCGATAATCTCGAGGACCGCGCGCTTGCTCTGTTTGGCAGACACCGCATTGAGCAATGTTCTGATAGCGCGGGCGGTTCGTCCCTCTTTGCCGATTACCTTGCCCAGGTCACCCTCACCGACTCGAAGTTCGAACACAGTTGTGCGCTCACCAGCTATCTCCTTGATATCCACATAGTCTGGATGGTCGACAAGCGCCTTCGCAATAGTCTCGATAAATGTTTTTAGGTCAGTCATCATAACCTCCTTGTTCTGTTTCTACCTCTGTTTCTACGCGAGGTTCTGTGTCCATTCCCGTTTCCACAGATTCCTCCTGATTAGATTTAACTTCTGATTTTTTCAATTGCAATTGAAGTTCCTGCCAGATTTTATTACGCTTGAGTATCGATTTCAAATTAGATGTCGGTTGAGCCCCTTTCTCGAGCCAATATATCATCCTATCCTTTTTAATCTCCACCACCTCGGGGTCGGGTAATGGGTCGTAATAACCTATGTTCTCGATGAATTTGCCATCCCGCGGGGAACGGCTATCCGCCACTACTATTCTATAAAATGCTCTATTTCTCCGTCCGCCTCTTCGGAACCTTATTGAAACTGCCAAAATTCAACCTCCAGATAGTTTTTTGTTTTACGATTTTTGATAATACTAATATTTATTATTTTGTCAAGGTATAAATATAAATTTTTGTCCGCTTTACGCAGATGGTATCCAGATACGAAGATTTTTATCCTTTATTTAAATTCCCTCTATTTTCCAGATTATTTCCGTAGTGAATTTTTCGCCCTTTGCGAGTTCGAACCTGAATAGATGAACCACCGTAGTTTCCTGATACACACGCTCGAAGCCAGATTCCGAGTTGGACACAGTTTCCACAGGGAATAGCCAAAGTTCATCGAATCTGCCGCGACAACTTACACGGAATTTCCTCGATTCGTCTATGAGCTCGTAGCCATCTGTATCTATGAATGTCTTTCTATCACCTGGTCGAACTTGAATTAACGACTCGTGCGGGAACTCGAAATATCTTCGCGGGTCATCGCGAGAGAGAAGTGAAAAATTGGTCTCTACACCGAACAGAAACTCACGCCACTCGCTTTTGTTCTCGATTTCATAGGAAACCACCACTCTATTTCCAGGTCCTTGAAGTGCAATCTTTTTCATAATCGTAAGTGGAAATTTCTTTCCCTCGAAATATATTCCACCATCCCTTCGAAGCAAGACCTGTATATCGTCTTTTCTCGAATGCTTTTCAACTATTTCGTATTTTTGATTTGTGAAATCGCCGAGTTCGTTATAATCGGCTCGTTCGAATTCCTCGCAACCTGTGAATGTAAGTAAAAAATGTTCCTGAGCAAACCGCCTCGTGTGCCAATCGTAATGAATCAGCTCCTCGAGACCACTTTCCTTAACCGCTATTCTATCGTGTATCGACGAATGGTCATCCTGCTCTGTCTTCTCTTGCCGAGCATCCCATAGAAGTTTATGATAGCCCTCTTTGTATCTCGATAGCGTGTCGATTAAATTGATTTTATTCGGCAGAAAAGAGATTTCCTCGATATGCCCGCCGCAACTCGGCTTAACCCAAATACTAATTTCGCCATTGGAAAGTCTGACCTCATCCTCGCCATCGGAATCGAAATCTTCAATTGTCAGCGATTTTACAGGTGAATTTTTTTCTATAATTCTTTCGGCATCGAGAATATTTTGCCAGATGCCCTCGCGAAGATGCGGAAGATAAAGTCCACCGAAAACTCCGTGCCAGTATGCACAGTTGCATTGAGAACGATAGAGCGATTTTGTCACATCGGATATATGCGTCTTCAATTTTCGTCTTCGCGAGCGGATTTGCTCGGATATCCAAAGCATTCGCTTGTGCATCCAGTTCGATTCCTTGTATTTCGCGAGAAAATTACGCCAGAAACCGCCTTTGACAAACGGCTTCATCTTCTCCAATTCGCCCGTCTCTTTGAGATGCTGAACGAATTTGTGAAAATCGTATGAAAGTTCGGCGGGCAGTGTCCATTCGCTCATCTCGAAATAAGAACCTGTCGGCATATACACTCGTCCCGATGGAGAGAGTTGTTCCAGTGCCTCGGAAAAACTCATCAAATTTATCCAGTCGCGGTTTCTTTCGAGTTCGACCAACAATTTTTCCATCCAACCCTGCTCCCAGACCCATTTTTTTGTCCCGGGCCAAAGACCGAATTTCTCGCCATCGTCGGCGAACACGACGAGCCGCTTTCCGCTATCGTCGGCTATCGAGCGAAGATATTCGAGGGTGCTTTCCACCGGTGCGAACGGTATGGTATATCGAAGAGTCTCGCTGATAGGGAAAATCGCCAGATTTTTGCCATTATCCTCGGTGATAAAATACCCGAGCAGTTTTTCCCCCTCGATACCAACCGCTTTCAGATGATAATCATCGACGGCGAGATATTTCACATCGGCATCTGCGAGAAGCGATGGCAGATGCGGTTCCCAAATCCGCTCCGTCAGCCAGATACCAGATGGAATTACACCGAATTTCTCGTATAGATAATCGGACATCATTTCGAGTTGTCCGCGGGCATCCTCTGGCGGAATGACCGCGAGTATCGGCTCGTAGAAACCACCGCCGAGCATTTCGCATTGTCCTCGCTCGACCATCGCCGAAATTTTTTCGAAAATCTGCGGATATTTTCTCTCGAAATATTCCCAAACCGGACCGCTGATGTGAAGTGCGAACGGAATCGCAGGATGATTGCTCAACGCATCTATCAGCGGGAGATATGAGTTCTCCGTCGCGTGCTCGAAGACGCTCTCGAAATTCCCAACAGGTTGATGTATATGAAATCCCAGTGCGAAATTTATTTTGGCAGGCATTTTTACCCTCCTGAAATTTTTTCAAATTACATATATTATAGCAATTAATATATAATTTTCGAATATGCAATAACAAAAGTTCTTTGATAACTAAATCGTCCGTGTTAGTTTTTAATCCGATTTTATAAAAAATCATAGGTGTGAAATATGATTTCTCGGATGATTTATATTTTGTGTCTCGTTTTCTCGCTCGCTTTCGGGAACTGGGTGCAGGATTTCGATAATAGCGTCTACGAGCAAATCCATTCGCGGTGGCGATGCGGATTCTCCGATTCTTTTTTCCCTATCGTAAATAGAATCGGTGGCGGCGAAGTATATATCGCGACGAATGTCGGTTTCTTTTTCCTCGGCGATGAGGATATGAAAAATTCGGCGAAACTATCTACTGTGGGGTGCATTCTGTCTATGGCGACCGTAAAGTGCTTAAAATATGCTGTCGACAGAGAGAGACCTGATAAATCGGGAAATTCACGATGGGATTCATCTTTCCCATCGGGGCATACCGCCGCTGCATTCACGATGGCGTATGTCTATGGTTCGCAATATCCAAAATCTCGGATTCCGCTATATGCCTTCGCACTTTCTGTGGGACTGGCGAGAATTTATCTCGGCGAACATTACCCCACCGATGTAATAGCGGGGGCTGTAATCGGAACTGTCGGCGGTATCGTGGTTATGAAAAATAAAAATTTTATCCTATCGATTAAATTATAACTTACCGAACATTCCAAAGCAATGGGTCGCACCCCCTCGTTCGACCCACCGAGATTTTACGATTTTACCTGCGATTTATGTCCCTTTTCTTTCGCGCTGGAGGATTTTTGCGTATTTCTGGAATTCAGCGATAATTTTCCCTGTGCCTCGAACGACACAAGTTAGCGGGTCTTCTACAACGAATACGGGCAAGCCTGTTTCCTTACGGATTTTCTCGTCGAGTTTCCGCAGAAGCGAACCACCGCCTGTCATAACTATTCCTCTATCGACGATATCTGCTGCGAGTTCTGGGGGAGTTTTTTCCAATGCCTCGTGAATCGCCTGCATAATTGCCGATATTGGTTCTTCGAGAGATTCCCGTATCTCAACGGAGCTGATTTCGACTATTTTAGGCAGACCATCGATGAGGTCTCTACCTTTGACCTCCATCTTCAATTCCTCATCGAGCGGGAACGCACTGCCGATTTCGGTTTTCACAAATTCCGCCGTCTGTTCGCCTATCAGAAGATTGTATTTCTTTTTAAGATACGCTATAATAGCCTCGTTCATCTCATCGCCGGCGATACGAATCGAGGTGTTGTTGACGATACCCGAAAGCGATATGACAGCGATTTCTGATGTTCCACCGCCGATATCGATTATCATATTACCGCGGGCTTGCTCGACTGGGATACCGACGCCGATAGCCGCAGCCATTGGCTCGTTGATAAGATATACCTCGCGAGCACCCGCGTTTTCGGCGGATTCGGACACTGCACGACGCTCGACCTCGGTTATTCCCGATGGCACAGAAATTACTATTCGTGGTTTTACCAAAAATCTCGTTTTGATAATTTTGCGGATGAATGCTCTGAGCATCTGTTCCGTCATATCGAAATCTGCGATGACACCATCTTTGAGCGGGCGAACTGTTCTGATATGACCAGGGGTTCTGCCGAGCATCTCCTTTGCCTCGGAGCCGATTGCGACAATTTTTTCCGTTTCGTTCTCGACAGCGACGACACTCGGCTCGGCGAGGACTACACCGACGCCTTTTATCCATATCAGAGTATTGGCGGTGCCGAGGTCGATACCGATATCGTTTGTGAGCATATTGAAAAATCGCAAAAACGACATAGAACCCCCTGAAAATTGATATAATTTATTCTAATTAATTGCAAAAACAAAGTTTTTTTATCACCGATTGCGATTTATTTTCAAAAAACATACACCGGGTCGCCGACATCGAGCAAATGATATAATTTTTCGGCATCCTTTCTGGAAACTCTAATACATCCGTGACTGACTCTACCTCTCCGATGGGCATTATAATGGATGTATATTCCATCGGCGATTTGAATCGCATACTTTCCCATAGAGCCTGGAACCGCTCGAACCCGCAATTTATCCTCACGAGAAAGCGAATTGTAAAATGAAATCGCTCCCTCGAAACTTATATTCGGCGGATATTGTATGAAATGTTTCGGCACTTTCATACCTTTCTCATACCAGAACCAGTTCGGACGATACCACCACGGGTCTTTTATCTTACGGAGAACTTTCATTTTTCCGCTGGGCGTCTCGAAATCGTATTCCCTGCCTGAAACAAACCTACTCCCTTTTCCCACTCCACATACTCCATCGTAGAGAACGGCGTTGCCATCGCGAACCCAGAAATGACCCTCGTGCCTGTCTATAACAAGATATTTGCCCGTCCTGTTAGACATATCGAGTTCGAGTTCCAATTTCACTATTCTATGATGCAATCCTGCCTGAAAAATCTCATTTTTTGAAAGAACAGATTGCAGCGAATCCAGTTTGCTCGATAATTTTAAAATTTCCAATCTCTCGGAATCTTTATCGGTCGAACTGCGAAAAGTCCAGATACCGATTGCCAGAACTCCTACGAGCGAAAGTATTGCCAAGATTTTCCAGAACATAGTTTATTATGCTCTACTGATATATGTTAATGTTCGCGTATCGACTTTGACCAGTTCGTCCACAGAGATGAACAGCGGAACTTTTATTTCGAGCCCTGTTTCCAGCACGGCTTTTTTTGTCGTATTGGATACAGTATCACCCTTGACAGCGGGTTCGGTTTCCACGACTTTAAGCACGAAGGAAGCAGGTAATTCCACCGAAAGAGGAGCACCATTCCACAGTTGTATGTGATATATTTCGCCCTCTTTTAGAAACCATTTTGCATCGCCGACAGATTCTTTCGGAAACGGAAACTGTTCATAAGTTTGGGAATCCATAAACACATAGTTATCGCCGTCGGCATATAGAAATTGCATATCTGCATTCTCGAGGTCGGGAGTTTCGAACTGTTCCTCCGAACTGAACGATTCGTCTAAGACATTTCCGGTTCGAAGATTTTTCAATCTTGCACGAACCTTACCTCGTCCTCTGCCTCGTATCGAATGTTGAAAATCGACGACTTCATATGGGTCACCTTTATACAAAACCTTCGTCCCCTTTCTGAAATCTACCGCCGCTATCATAGAAAAACCTCCAGTTTTAGTTTCTCTTTGAAATCTATTCGTTTTTAATATATTAGTCAAGCGAGAAAGCACATATATAGACAAAATATAGATGGATACGATAATAGGCGAGAGAAATATCGATGAACGAACAGTCGTTTCGGTGGAGAAAAATTCTCCCGCGGATATAGCAGGAATTTCTGTGGGCGATATAATAATATCTGTGAACGGCAAGAAAATCCACGATGAGCTCGACTGGCGATTTTACACCGCTGATGAGGAATTTTTGGAAATCGCTATTTTACGCGATGGAAGAGAAATCTCCATATTTCTTGAACCCAAAGGAAACGATGTCGGCATCCGTCTGTCGCCGTTGAAAGTTCGTAGTTGCGGAAATCGCTGTGTTTTCTGTTTCATCGACCAGTTGCCGAAAAATCTCCGCAAATCGCTATATTTTAAGGATGGTGATTTTCGGCTGTCCTTTCTCTATGGCAATTACATCACGATGACAAATTTAACCGAGACCGATTGGAGCAGAATAATCGAGCAGAGAATAAGTCCGCTGTATGTCTCGGTTCATTCCACAGACGAGGATGTTCGCAAAAGATTACTCGGCAACTACAAAATTCCGCCGATATTGGAACAACTCGAAAGGTTATCGAAAAATCGAATACAGTTCCACGCCCAAATCGTTCTCGTCCCCGGATACAACGACGGCGATGTATTGAAACGAACGGTTATGGATTTACTGCGATTTTATCCGAATATTTTATCGCTTGCGGTGGTCCCTGTGGGATTAACAGGACATCGTAAAAATCTGACACATCTCGAGCCAGTTTCAGCAGAACTTGCCTCCGACATCATAGATTGGCACTACGAATTGAGAGATTCCGACGAGCGTGCCCGAAAGATTTTGCAACTCGCCGACGAATTCTTTCTGCTGGCGAATAGAGATATTCCAAACAGCGATTATTACCGCGACTATCCGCAATACGAGAACGGAGTCGGTATGGTGCGTTATTTCTTGGATAGCATCGAGAATTGGGATTCTGCCGATTTTCCGCATTCGGAGAGTTTGCGAATCGCTCTAATAACAGGAGAACTTTTTGCACCGATACTTAAAACATCCGCGTTGGAAAAAATCGAAAAGCTATCGAACTGCGAAGTAGAAATAATCCCCGTGGCGAACAAACTGTTCGGCGGTTATGTGAATGTAGCAAATCTTTTGGGCGGACAGGATATAATCGATGCGGTGGAAAAATTCCACGGCGAATTCGATTTGCTGGTGCTTCCTCCTCGCGTAATCGACAGTGAGGGATTTTTCCTCGACTCCATTAGTCTGGATGAAATGAAAAGACAAATAGATATCGAAACCATATCGGCACCTGAAAATCCGAATTATCTTTTTGAAACACTTAAACATTATCTAATGTAATTTTTGTATATTATCCACGATTGAAACTATTTCCGTTCGCAAATCGATTCCAAAAAGTTTTAACATCAGGATTGATAGTATTTTGGCAAAGTGTTTAAAAAATATAAAAAAATGCTTGCGTAAAAATTGCCGATTATGTATAATATATAAAACGGAAATGTATAAAATATTATATACAAAGGAGGCTTAAAATGACACAGAGAAAAATACTATGGATAGATGATGAAATAGACCAATTGAGGGCTCACATAAAATTTTTGGAAAAGCGCGGTTATAAGGTTCTAATCGCCTCTAATGCATCCGATGGGATAGATTTAGTGAAAATTTCTCCTCCGGATGTGATTCTTATGGATGAGATGATGCCTGGTTTGGATGGTCTTTCCGCAATCGAGCAGGTCCGAAGGATAGATAAGCGAATCCCTATCATTATGGTCACCAAGAGTGAGGAAGAAAATATTATGGAAGAAGCAATCGGTCAGCAAATAGCAGATTATATCGTGAAACCCGTGAATCCTTTGCAGATATTGACATCGCTGAAAAAATTGTTCGATTCGCAGAGAATTGTTGGCGAGAGATTAACAAGAAATTACACGGAGGAATATCGCGATGTCTACGATAAACTATCCACACGGATGGAGCCGGCTGACTGGCTCGAAATAGCGAACTGGCTTTCCGAGTGGGACCTGCTATTCGATGAGAGACCCGACCTGGCTTTGAGCGAAACACACGAAACTTTTCGCAAGGAGGTCAATTCGGAATTCGCAAAATACATAATCGCAAACTATGTCGATTGGATTCACAAAAATATCCCCGAGCGACCTATGATGTCCGTTGATATTTTCAAAAAGTATGTCGTGCCGAATATCAAACAGGGCAAAAAGGTTATGTTCGTCGTGATAGATTGTATGCGATACGACCAATGGCTCGTCGTCGAACCACTTCTCGCTAACTATTTCGATGTTAAAACAGACCTATATTATTCGATTTTACCATCAGCCACACCCTATGCGAGAAATGCCTTATTCGCCGGACTTTTCCCTTATGATATTCAAAAGGCATATCCTAAAATATGGAGCAGAGGGCAGGTCGACCCGGGTTCGCACAACAGATACGAACACGAACTACTCGACCATCAACTCGCTCGATTGAACATCGATTTGAAGACAGATTCGAAATACATCAAGGTTCTCGACCCGGAGGAAGGCGAAAGTCTCATCAGAAGGCTCAACACATTTATTTCAGCCCCTATATCCGCTGTGGTAATAAATTTTCTCGATATTATGACTCATTCCCGAGCAGCATCGGATATTCTAAAAGAACTATCGCCGGACGAAAAAGGACAACGCGCCGTTATGAAAGCTTGGTTCACTCAATCGTCTCTTTTCAAGGCTCTTCAGCAGGCAAGCGATGATAAAAATCTGACCGTTATTTTGACAACCGACCACGGAAGCACAATCGGACGACGAGGAATCAAGGCATACGGAAAAAGAGAGACATCCACAAACCTTCGGTATAAATACGGAGATAATCTCAATGTCGACCCAAAAGGCGGAATACTAATCAAGGACCCAAAAGAATGGCGACTCCCAGTATTCAGTTTGACAACAAACTATATCATCGCAAAAGAGGATTATTATCTGGTATATCCAACTAATTTCAACGAATACGAACGGCAGTATCGAAATTCATTCCTTCACGGAGGAATATCTATCGAGGAAATGATTATCCCAGTAGCAACATTAACAACATAAATTATTATAAATACAAATTTATTTTAACGCCGATAAATCTATTATCAGCATCTACAAAAATTATTCCAAAATCGAAAAATAGAATGTTTCATCGCACAGAGGCTTTCGCAAGATGACAAAATTCAGTCCATCTCTTTCCTTCTCCGCG
>CAYRNI010000060.1:2045-12280 GCA_964425665.1 uncultured bacterium | reverse complement strand
AAATCAATCGCATCGGGAATATATCTTGTGCGTGCGACAACGCAGGATGGACAGACGATTACAAAGCGAATCGTGTATTTGAAATAATCTGTCTGGTGGCATTATCGTGAATATAGAGGCGAATGGTGTTCGCCCAACAATGGAAATGGACGATATAATGAGGAATGTAGTTTGTTTCCTAACCCAGTTCGGAATATTCAAAATAAAATATATCAAAAATCATAACCGAATTTCAACGATACGAATTGCGTATTGAGATTGGATATTCCCCATATCGCATTTATCGGACCTAATGGCGTCTCGATTCCTATTCCCGTCCCTACGCCCCAGATAGTCTTTGCTTTTTCAGCTGGTTGGTCCTTCACGAAGAGATTTTCCATATCGATTCCTGCGATTAAATAACTTCGTTTAAGTCTTTTTCGGAAATTGATTCGGAACTCGATACCAGTAGAAAGTATTTCATCGCCGAGCATTTCATCTCCGCGGAAACCGAAATATCGTTCGCCCGAAGCCAGTGTGAACCTCTCGAAAAACGGCGGTGTTCCTGCAAGATAGCCTACTACTCCCCATCCGTGAATCGTAAGCCAACCTATCGTGTGATATTTAGCGAGATGTCCGAAATATTTCGTAAAAGATGTCTGCCCGCCTAAAATATCCTGACTGGTCTCGAATGTCAGCGATGTGAAATTGCCGCTCGTCGGAAATTGTCGTTTATCGTAAGTATCTACGGTGAGTTTCAGTCGCAACTTATGAACTGTATAGTGCTGAACCGTATCCTCTCTTCTATCGGGAGTGATTCCGATTTTGCGGGACTCGATTTCCCCAAGAAAAGCACCGAATTTCCTTAACTGCATACCGAAAGCGATTTTCCCAGAAACATATTCGACCCAATCGCTTCTGACTATCTCGAAATCTGTGAAGTGGTCGTATTTTTCTCGTCTGTATCTCGCCGATATTTTTGCTGTCGCCGCTGTCTTCCAGATTTTATCGGCATCGAGAGAAATATCTACACTCTGCCGACGCCTGCCACCGAAACCGGCGACGCTCGGACGAAGTGCCGTTCCCAAAAAATTATCATCGAATATGCCGATACCGACTTCGGCATCGTTTATGTTGTCGTATCGAAGACCGAACCGCAACGCGATATTAGGTTTCTCGGAAACCTTGAATGTAAGCACATCGCAATTATTTCCGCTCTCGGCGATATCGAAACTAACCCAGTTGAAAAGTCCCGTGGAGTATATCGATTCTATGCTTTGTTTTATTTTATCTATTCTGAAAAAATCGCCCACATCTATTTTGATATGGCTTTCGAGAACCCAATCGCGAGTCAGTTTGTTGCCCGAAAATCGTATCTTTTTTATCCGCCCCCCATCCAGAAAAGCATATACCGTATCTTTCGACGAAAAAATAGTATCCCATTTGGCTATTATATAACCGCCCTCGTGAATTTTATTCAGCAGAGAATCGAGAACATAAAGCGCCGATTCGTAATCGCAATCGATTTTTACTCTCGGTTCGATGTCGGCATCTTCGAGTAATACTGTGTCGCCGTCGATTTCGATTGTCGAAAATTTATGCGCTCTATCAGCGGATATATACAAAATATTAGTATCCGACAAAGAGAGCGAGCAGACAACATTTTCCAAAAAAACATCTTTCTTTAGTGCATCTGCAATTTTTTGGAGAGAATCCATCGAATAAATATTCGGTTTCGGCAAATCGAGACTCGGTGAACGAGGCAAATTTATCACGACGGAATCGACTCGGACATTTTCTTCAATATCCTCTGCCGAATCGAGAATTTTTAAAATCTGCGGAATAGATTTTCTCGCGGATTCCCTTCCGATAGCGATTAATTTTTCGATGTTCGAGAAATCTGTGGAGCGCCAGCCGTGAAGTTGTGGTTCGAGCCAGACATCCGATTGCGATTTTTCCTTTTCGATGATGTCGCTTTGCATAATCGTTGTCGCCTGTTCGCCTATATCGGTAGCATTTTTGAGTTGATTTTGTGGAATAAACTCTGCTGTTGTATTGACAGCGATTATTTTAGTGCATTTTTCCATTTTTGCGACTTCGACAGGAACGGGCATTTTTAAACCACCATCAACGCAGAGAAGGGACTCGAAGGGAAACGGCGTAAATATCAACGGAACACTAATCGATGCACGCATCGCCTCGGAAAGATTGCCCTCACTTATCACCACAGCGCTTCCATCGCGAATATCTGTCGCCACACTGCGAAATGGAATTTGGAAATTGTCGAAATTTTTGCCGTATAATATCATCGCGGGAGCGGTAAGTTGAGTTAGAACATCGAGCAGTCGCTGTGCCGATATATATCCCGACGGCAGAAAAGGTTTCCCCGCCATAAATCTCAATGTTAAAAAATAGTTCTCCGAACTCTCGCGCTGAGTCAGAAAAAGCGATGTTCTCCGCGAGGCATCGGAGAATAAATCATCCCAACTCATCGAAACAGCGAGCGATTCCAATTTCGATGGCGAGTATCCAGTGCAATACAATCCACCGATTACCGAACCTATGCTCGTTCCGATGACGATGTCGGGTTCGATGCCGATACTATCCAGTATCTCCAAGACGCCGATTTGTGCGAAACCTCGCGCTCCGCCACCGGATAAAACGAGTGCGATTTTACATTTTCCATCGTGATTTTCTCCCACGAGATACTCGTCTTCTGGACGGATGACAATCGTTTCACCCGCATAGGCGAAGGACACCGAAAATAAAATTATTACAGAAAAGAAAAATTTCATATCAAAAATATAATGCAAATCCTCTAAATCGCAATATCATTATGGCAATTTTAGACTCTTTGCTTCCCGATTGGATTTCCCACGATTCTATGAATTAGGATGATTGTGAAGCGAGGTTGTATTACCATCTCAGCGGCTTGAATTTTTTGAACCTGTCGAGAGCCGATTCAGCCTTCATACGGACGAACTCGGAGTTGTCCCACAGGGCGCGTTTTAGCATATTCGCCACACGCCAATCTCCGCGGAAGGAAGCGAGCGCTTCGCAAGCAAATCCACGAATGAAATAGTCCTGGTCTTGAAGATACTTTTCGAGAATTTTTAGGGCAGTATCACTTCTTGTGGAGCCTAAAATCACAATCAGATGGTATTTTTCGAGAGGTCGAGCGGAATCCACTCTCGCGAGGGCGATTTTGAGCAATGTATCCGTATCGATTTTTTCGAGAGCGTATTCGGCTGTGTATCTGACGGAATATACAGAATCGTCTAAAACATCGAAAAGTGGTTCAATCGCTCGTGGGTCGCCAATTCTGCCGAGCGAGAGAGCAGCTTGCCTTCGGACGGAAGGAATAGTATCAGAAAGAGCATCTATTAAAATAGGCACAACGGATGTATCGCCGAATTTACCCAATGCGCCGCAAGCCGATGCTCGAAGACCGATATATCCGTGTCTCGCCGCGACCATCAGAGGCGGAAGAGCTCGTTTGTCGCGGATACTTCCGAGAATTTGCGCAGATATGGATGCTATTTTCTTATTGGTATCGGCGAGTGCCTCGATAAGATATGGCACAGCGGGTTCGCCGATTTTCACAAGCACTCGCTCGGCATTGATTACTTTGCGGATATTTTTCCTCCCGAGTTGCGTTATTAGATAAGGAACAGCATCTTCACCGCTTTTGCACAGATTTTTTAGAGCCTTATCTCTTTTGGGATAAAGTCTGACATCGCCTGCCGAAGCAAGCAGAAACCAGTGCTGTATCTTCTCCTGCGATACGGCATTCGACAGACAAAAACTCGCCATAATAATTGTGAATACTATCGTTTTATTTCCAAAAAATTTCATAGCCCTATGTTTCGATTTTTGTATAGTTTGGATAATTCAGTTCCCCCGAGCGAAATTTCATCCAGATTTCTTTTGCCTCCTCCGTCATAGCGGATTCGAGAAAATCTAAAAAGTCGTCGAGCCAATCTATTTTTTCACCGGGAGAAATTTTAGATAATGAATATAATCGCTCTGGTGTATAAGTATTATTTATTCTTCCAATGTTATTCATCTGTCTCCTCGGTCATTTTTTTCAAAATTTTCAACGCCTCTATATCCGAAATATCTTGTGCTCTACCCGCTTTCTCTTTAAGAAAAATCAAATCGTCTATCGAAGCGATATGAACTATTACTCCACCGATATCGACATCAGTTCTATTTTTATATGCTGCATCGAAATCGAACGGTTCCCGCACAAAAATATTTACTTCACCGAGAGTTCTATCCGGTGGAGATAATGAAAATACTTTCATATCTTTTTTCTCTATCCAATTTCTTCTATTTTCGGGGTCGGCAAAATCCTCAATAGAAACGGGTGCTTTCGGTTTATATCCCAATTTTTCCAATGCTTTCACAAGAGATAACACATTGGATTTAGTCAACTTCACAACTATGTCGATATCCGCAGTCGCCCGAACTACTCCGTATAAATTAACCGCCACTCCGCCAACTAACAAATATTTCACATCCTCATCGTATAGCACTTTGAACACATTTCTGAAAAATCCTGCCATAATTTCTCACTGTTTCATTAAATCCATTCGTTGCAATCGAATTTTTGTGAAATTCACTACGCCTGATTTTTGTCTTTCGTTTCCGATTGGGATTTGTTCTTTTTCAACGCTGCTGCTTTGGCTGCTTCTCTTTTCTTTTTCTGCTCCTCTTTGATTTTCGCGAGTAACGATTTCGTCTCGTCCGGGTTTATAGGCACTGCGGCGGGAACACCATTGTTCTGTGCCAAAACTTCATCGAATTTGTTCAATATCGTATTTGTGGGGCAGACCTCGATACAGACACCGCAAGCGGTGCATTTTGAAAAATCTATTTTCGCGAGATTGTCTACTACGGTTATCGCTTTTTCGGGGCAATTTTTCTGACAAAGCATACAGGCGATACAGCCGCTATCGCACGCCTTTCGGACGAATGCTCCCTTGCTAATCGAGTTGCAGGCGACATAAATCGGTGCACTCTTTGGAACAAGCGTCATAACATCGTTGGGGCAGATATCCACACAGATACCACAACCGGTGCATTTGTCGAAATTTGTGATTGGGATATTATTCTCCCCCATCGTAAGAGCATCGAACGGGCAAGCCTCGACACAAGTTCCGAAACCGAGACATCCATAAGGACAAAGTTTTTGACCATCGGCGACAACCTTAGCGGCGCGACAATCCGCGATGCCTTCGTAGATAAATTTGTCCTTCGCATTCGTTCCGCCGTTGCACTTTGCCACAGCAACCATCTGTTCTTTTGCCTCGCCGACAGATTTACCGAGTATTTTAGCGATTTTTTCGGCGACATCAGGACCACCTGGAACACAGCCATCGACAGGTGCCTCACCAGCGACAACTGCTTTCGCAAAGCCCGAACACCCCGGATAGCCACACGCTCCGCAGTTCGCGTTTGGCAAAATATCGAGAACTTTCTCCACCCGAGGGTCGACCTCTATCGCGAATTTTTTTGCGGCAATCGCCAATCCCACACCGAATAACAATCCGAAAAAGCCGAGTTCTATTAATGCTCCGATTATAGCATAGTGCATCATTTTTTGTATCTCCTGTAAATATTTAAACCGCTGACTTTTCTTTCAAATTTTCCACAATATTTTTCGCTCTATCCTCGAATTTCTTAGGGACGAAAATCCCATAAGAGTTTCCAAAAGTGCTGGCACTTCCAGGAGCGATAGCATCGAGTCCGAACGATGCCAGCCCCGATTGTTTGGTCGAAATCAATTTGACATTCCAAGGGATACCATTTTGCCCTAATGTTTCGCCAATCATCTCGAGAACAGGGCGAATAGCACCGTTTTCTATCAAAACCCACTCGCTCGTCAAAATCTCCCAGCGAACTTTCAATATTTTTTTCCCGAGTCGTCTAATCATATTTTAACCCTATCAGAATTTCAATCCGGAGAAACCTAAGAACGCAATCGACATAGTGGCTGCGATAAAAAAAGCAATCGGTAATCCCTGCAATGGTTTAGGGATATCAGCGAGTTCGAGTCTTTCCCGAATACCGCTCATAAGCAGCAGAGCGATAGTGAAACCTATTCCCGCCGAAAAAGCATATACGATAGTTTCGAGAAAATTCAGATGCATAGACATCGTAGTGAGCTCTGCGACACCGAGAACGGCACAGTTGGTCGTAATCAGCGGGAGAAAAATTCCCAGAGCCTCGTATAGCGATGGAGCACTTTTTTGAATAATCATCTCTACGAGTTGGACGAACGATGCGATGACGAGAATAAATGCGATAGTTTCGAGATACGAGAAATCGAACTGAGCAGGAACGACATTCGCCCCGAATGCCTTAAATATCAGATAGAGCACATTCGATTTTGTCGGCAGGAGGAAAAAAGTCCATATAATCCAGGTAATCGCCGATGACATAGTCATAACGAAAATCACCGCCATTCCCATTCCCATAGCGGTCTCGGTTTTTTTCGATACGCCCATAAAGGGGCAAAGTCCCAAAAATCTTGAAAGAACGAAATTATTTATAAACATCGCACTGATTGAAAGCGCAATAAGTGAAGCGAAATTCATCGTTCTACCCCCGATTTAATCTATTTTAATGATTTCATCTGCAAAATCATAGTTTTTATCATATATATTTTTCGACATATTCAATTGCTCGCTTATCGCTGGCATTACCGCAAAATTCCATCGGATTCCTTCATCTTTTTCTCCGCGAATTTTATTATTTCGTTGGCATAGTTAAAAATCGTAACGACCTGTCCGAACGAAAATTCAGGGTCATCGGTGGCGTGGTCGTATCCTGCGGGATAAATCGCAGGGTTGAACAAATCGTCGATTATCTTACCGATATTTATCAACTGCTGGTCGTTGGTGAAGTGCGCAATTCTTTCATCGAGTGGTTTCCCAAAACCTGACACACCGAACTCGCTTTCCAGTGCGGACAACGCCTTTCTGACAGCGAGTTCGAGTTGAGAAACCGCACATTCCTTTTCGCCATCATTGAAACATTGTCTCGCTTCCTCGAGCAATTCTTTCGATTTTTCGAGTAAATCATTCATTTTTCATCAGCAATTGTTTGAGCCACATAAAAGTTCCGAGTGTTAGAAAACCACCGGGCGGTAAAATCATAAGCAGTGCGGAGCTGTATCCTTTTCCAAAAACGCTTATGGTATGCGGGTCGGCAAGAAGCGGAAATCCGAGTGTCAGTGTTCCACTGCCGATGATTTCTCTGACCACTCCCATAAGAAATAGCACGATAGTGAAACCTATCCCCATCCCGAGACCATCCAGTGCCGATGCCAAGACACCGTGTTTGCTCGCAAACGCCTCCGCTCTACCCAGTATTATGCAGTTGACAACAATCAATGGAACGAAAATCCCCAGTTGCTTCGATAACGATGGCGTATAGCCAGCCATAACAAGTTTTACTATCGTGACAAATGTCGCGATGACAGTTATGAAAATCGGAATTCTGATTTTTGACGGCACAGTCTTTCTGATAAGAGAAATGATGATATTAGACATCGTCAGAACAAATATAACGGCAACACCCATTCCGATTCCGTTGTATGCGGTGGTTGTCACGGCGAGAGTGGGACATAGCCCCAGCGCGAGAACGAGAATCGGATTTTCTTTGAGTATTCCTTTGGTAAATTCTTTAAGCATATATCCCTCCAGATTTAATTTTCGGAATTACCCGATGATAATGTATCCACTGGCGATTTTTGATTTTGCGATAATTTCGGATTGCTCGAAAGTTTTTCCGCAATCGCTCTGACAGAATTGGTAACGGCTCTCGATGAAATCGTCGCACCTGTTATCGCCTGAATTTTCCCACCATCTTTATCCACGAGCAAATCGTCCTTACCTTTCCCCGAGAATTGCTTTTGAAACCAATCGTCCTGCGAGTGAGTGCCGAGTCCAGGAGTTTCGCTTTGGTAAATCACTTTGATGGCATTGACCTTAAAATCTGGCGTCAAACCGACCATAGTTCTAATATTGCTGGAAAAACCACCGCCGATTGCCATCGCTGCATATCCTTTAACTTCTTGTTTTGTCGAGTCGGAATAACCGATAGTCACGACAGAACCATCGTCCAGTGTGTCCTCCTGAAACACTTTGCAGCCATCGGGAAGAACCTCGCGGATAGCTTGTTCGCGCTCGAGTTTCGCCTGCAAATCTATCCTCGGCTTGGTTTTCGTATATACCCATCCGAGCAAAGCTCCTGCTATCCCCGCATAAATCATCAGAATACAACCCAACTTTACTATGCTTTTCAATTTATCCCTCCAAAATTTTTCAAAAATTTTTCCGAATGTTCAAAAATAAAAAATAAATAGAAAAGTCAAATATTTTTGTGATTTTTTTGGAAATATGCAGGTCAGAATCGATAAGTAGATTAACCATAAGAATTTTCAATCATTATGTATTTGTTCTTTTAATAATCGGATTACTTTTTTCTAAACCATTTTCGCATCCAATCGTCCACAGAATCTGGGACAGGGTCATCGCCACCGCGGACGAACGGATTGCATCTTAAAACTCTCCATCCGCTCATAGCGGTTCCCCATAATACCCCGTGTCTTTTTATCGACTCGATGGAATACTGAGAGCAGGTGGGTTCGAACCTGCACGATGGCGGAAAGAACGGCGAGATTATCGCTCGATACATTTTTATTATGAATATTAGAATGTTCCTCATAACTTATCCAATTTCGGCAATCGCCGATATTTCGATTAGTGCATTTTTGGGAAGAGCATTTACCTCCACAGTAACTCTTGCGGGGCGATTTTTGTCGAAATACTTTCCGTAGATTTCATTGAACTCGGCGAAATCCGAGATATTTTTCAGAAACACATCGCATCTGACAATCCTTTCGAGACTTGTTCCCGCTGAATGCAAAATAGCAGAGATATTTTTAATAACCTGCTCTGTCTGTGCCGATATATTATCGCCCACCATCTCGCCCGTTTCGGGATTTATGGCTATTTGCCCCGCCGTAAAAACGAATCCATTAGATACTACCGCCTGAGAATATGGACCCACCGCACGCGGAGCATTTTTTGTATCGATAATCTTCATAAATAATCCTCCAAATTCACAGGTTATCTCGAAATTTACTGTGGGTTAGCATATTGTTCAAAAGTCTGTATTACCTGCAATAGAGCGATACTGAGCAAATCGATTATGAATAGCAATCTCGCTGACCAGGGAATTTCGTTTATATTTTTCTCGTGAAGCCAATCTGCAAAAACAGTCAAAATCCATATCTGAGTTATTGCCACGGTTGTAAAAGTGACTAAAATACTCGCTGAAAGCAAAGTTACCTCGCCCATAGTTTCAGAAACCTTTCCGAAAGTTCCTAAAAACAACATCATTCCCATCACCAACAGCAATTTTCCCGAGACCAATTCGACAACATCCATATATTTTTTCATTTTTGTTAATAGTTTAAGAAATGGAGTTATCGCAACCGAAACAATCAGGAATGGAATCGCTAGTCCGGCGGAATACACGGCTAAAAGTTTCATTCCTTGAGCTGCACTTTCCTGCTGGGATGCGAGAGCGAGAATCGAAGCGAGAATCGGTCCTATGCAAGGTGACCACCCGAAAGCGAACACCACACCTACGAGAAATGCTCCGAAAAGTCCCAAAGCATTTTTTGTCATATGGAATCTCTTTTCGTATTTTAGGAACGGTAAGTCGATAATTTTCGCGGTTATAAGACCGAGTATTATCACGATTGCACCGCCGATACGAGTAAACAATTGGCTCTTGTAAAAAAGAAAATGCCCCACACTTGTTGCGGTTGCACCAAGTGCTATAAAAACTACGGTGAAACCCAAGACGAAAAAGACAGATGAAATAAATACATAAAATTTTCTCAATTTCCCTTGTTGTGCCTCGAAAATAGAAACCCCAGAAATAAAAGCGAGATATGATGGTATAAGTGGCAATACGCAAGGTGAAAGGAAAGAAAGCAATCCGCCGAAAAATGCACTCAAATATCCTACTTGTTCTCCAAACATTATCACCTCAATTTATTTTTATGAAAAATAGTTTTTAGAAATATTATATGCAAATATTTTTTAAAATAAAAAAATAACTTGCCTAAAACAAAGGAAATTTTATAATTCGAATAACAGGGGCGTTAGCTCAACTGGGAGAGCACGACGCTGGCAGCGTTGAGGTTAGGGGTTCGAGTCCCCTACGCTCCACGG
>CAYRNI010000060.1:0-1945 GCA_964425665.1 uncultured bacterium | reverse complement strand
CAAATACTCGACTCGAACCCCGACGGAAAAGAGCCGAAGGCTCTTAATCGATGCAGACAGTTGTAAAATCCATACTGAATTGTGAAATTAGAATTGCTAATAATTTGTTATTCGAAATTGTAATGCTTTCTGACAGGTTCGAGAACATTCCATATACATTTTAATCCGGCGGGGAATTTCACGAGGTCACCCTTGCCGAACGAGACCTTTTCGCCCTCATCGGTCTCGACAATAACTTTACCCTCGAGGATATAACATATTTCGGTGCTCGAATATTCCCAAGGGAATGTTTGCACAGGCGATTCCCAAATGGGCCATCTTTTCACGCCGAGTCTCTCTAATTCCTCATCGGTAGGTTTTCTAACTTCGATTTTCATCTTCGCCCCCAGATTTAATTTTCGGTTCTGAATATTTAAATTATATTTGCAAATGGCAATGAAAATTTTTCAGAAATTATGGATATATTTTCAGAAATAGAAAAAATACTCCTTTCTGTTCAGAAACCCGCTCGATACATAGGCGGTGAAATCGGCAGTATCGTAAAAAGCCACAGCGGAAAATTGAAATTCGCACTGGCATTCCCCGAGATATACGAACTCGGTATCAGTAATTTCGGCGGGTCGATTATATATAATATCGTCAACCGTGTGGAAAATTTCGTATGCGAGCGTGTATATATGCCCTGGGACGATATGCGAACTATTATGCGGCAGAAAAACATCCCACTGTTCGCACTCGAAAGCAAAACCCCAATCGAAAAATTCGACATAGTGGGGTTCACAATCGAAAACGAACTATCATATACGAATATTCTCGAAATGCTCGATTTGGCACATATCCCCGTCGAACGATGGAACAGAAACGAGTCCCATCCGATAGTTATTGCCGGAGGAAGTTGCGTTTTCAATCCCGAACCGCTGGCAGATTTTATCGATGCTTTCTATATCGGAGATGCCGAACTAACGCTTGTCGAACTTCTGTCCTTCATCGCTCAAAACAAGGGAAAAATTCCACGAGAAGAACTAATCGAAAATCTCTCGCAGATTCGCGGAATTTATGTGCCATCGCTCTACGAACCTAATTTCGATGGTGGAAAATTTTCGGGTTATTCGGTGAAATCGAACGCACCGTATCCCGTGAGGTCGGCGACAGTCGAGGAACTAAGGGACGATTATTACCTGTCGAATCCGATTGTTCCCTTTGTCGAGGCAGTTCACAACAGGATTCAGGCGGAACTCGTCCGCGGATGCGGTCGCGGATGCCGATTCTGTCAGGCGGGTTTCACATACCGACCGATACGCGAACGCAACCCCGACTCCGTAATATCCGAATTGAAAAGAAAATTCGAATCGACAGGCTGCGATGAAATGGGCGTAATCGCTCTCTCTGCCACGGACTATACCGCACTCCCCGAACTTTTCAGAAAGATGAATAATTGGGTTCAGAGGGAGAAGATAAAATTTTCTCTGCCATCCATAAGGATAGACCAATTGGGCGAGTTCGCATTCGAGATATTAAGTGCCGGACGCAAGGTCAATCTAACATTCGCTCCCGAGGCGGGCACGGAGCGTCTGCGGAATGTTATCAATAAGCCGCTCGATGAGGACAAATTTTACTGGGCAATCGAACAGGCATTCCGCAGCGATTGGCGAAATGTCAAACTATATTTTATGATAGGTCTTCCAACCGAAACCGATGAGGACATCGAGGGAATAGTCGAGATGCTCGGCACTGTCGGAAATCTCGCGCGGAAATACCGGGCGAGAGTTCGCGTCACGATTTCGCCGTTCGTTCCGAAACCGCAGACACCTTTCCAATGGGTAAGACAGGAATCGTTCGAGGAACTCGAAAGGAAGGAGCAATTCATCAAGCACAACATCCCTCGCAGTATCGAGATTTCGGCGAGAAATCCGAATATCTCTGTTCTGGAGGGTATTTTCTCTCG
>CAYRNI010000059.1:11316-12490 GCA_964425665.1 uncultured bacterium | reverse complement strand
ATTCTGACACATCGATATTTGCGTATTATTCCGATACGGCTGGAACATCTTTTGCTTCTCATTTATCGGATAGTGCAACTCAAAGCATATATTCGGATACCGCTTCGTTCGTTTTGAGAGCGGATAGTTCGGTATATTCGGACACAGCGTTTTACATTCTCGGCGATTCAGTAGTTGGCAAGGTGGACAGCACAATATATGCCGATACTTCTTTCTATGTGGCGAGAGCAGAGAGCGCGATATATGCCGATACTGCTGGCTACGCATTGGACCTTGCCTCTGGCGATGCCGACTACATTCAAAATCAAAATGCGGGCGCGCAGGTCGGTGCAGATTTCTGGATAGATGGCGCAGGAATAATAGGCGATTCATTGCTCGTGAATGGCAATGTCAATATTACGGGGAAGTTGACTGTTGCGGGTGGTATCGACCCGACATATATTGCTCTTTCTCCTCAGGTCTCTGATCCCGCTTCTGGTATTAATCAAAAGTTATGGGTCGACGGCGCGAACAACTTGGTTTATAACCAATCCGCAGGGACAAATCTCATAGTTGTCGCGACCGCTACTGGAAGTGTAAGTTCATCGGACATAGCGGGCAACTCGATAGATTCTTCGCATATAGTAGATGGTTCGATAGGTTCTGCGGACATAAATTGGGGAACAGGTGCTGGACAAATTAATGCCTCTTTGATACCATACACTCCTGCTGTTCTTTCGAACTGGTCTGGCAGTGTCGACCCCGGCAACACAAACGATGCACTGGACACATTGGCATCGATGGTCCATAACATAGAAACTGGTGGACTAAACGATTTAGTAAGTGGCAATGGTATCGCGACACTGGTATATAATGGTGGTTCTCAGGAAACTGTGCGAGTCAATCTGGCTGCCTCCGGCGGATTGGAATTTACTGGTATAGATAGTGCGATTGCGGTCGAGGTGGGAGATTTCACCGGCAATGGTCTTGCTGGTTCGGATAGAAATCTCTATGTGGATGTGAATCCATCGGGAGCATTGGATAATAATTTCTCGGGAAGCGGACAACTGGGTGTCCTCGTGGATGGTTCGACCATCGGAATTAGCGGAAATAGATTATATGTTCTCAACGCTGGGATAACGGAAGTTCAATTAAATTCCTCTGTCGCTGGCAATGGGCTCGCGGGAGGTTCTGG
>CAYRNI010000059.1:0-11216 GCA_964425665.1 uncultured bacterium | reverse complement strand
AACCCATCGGGGGATAGATTATGAAAATAAAAATATTTATAACATTACTTTTAATTTTTGCTGCGGGGATAGGTTTCGCACAGGGGATATGTCTCGACTGGCTACCGGTATATCTATGCTATGAGGACACATTCGATATTTCGGTCTGCCACGATACGCTCAACCCTGGATATATCTACGATAGCATCTATATATGGAGTTCGCTGGAAAATATCCGCACGGGTTCATCGGGGCACTGGTATAATCTCGATGCCTCGGAGATACCTATTTTAGCGAACCAATCCTATTTCGATACCGGCACAAACGACTGGATTTTCGGATGGGATTCTGTATACATTCGTGCAGATAGCGGTGGAATTGTCGCAGCGGAATCTACTTTCTGGATTTTTAACTATCCGCCTGACAGCGGATGGATAGATGCGACAATGGGACTTACAATTTGTCCCAACGATAGCGGAATATTCTATGCGAAATGGCTCAATGTGGGCGGTGCGTTTTTCTGGAACTGGCAGAGCGATTCGCAAATTATAACCAACGATTTCATTCACAGCGAAATTATCGACACCACAGTTTGCATAAAGCCCGACCATCAATCTTACTCTGCACCGGATTCGTTAAGTCCTGGTGCTATCGATACACTTTACGACCCGTGTCCGATGCCTATATGCACGACATTTACACTGCTACCGACCGATGTTGTTGAAGATACGATGTTGACAATCTGCCGCAACGAAACGGACACCGTAATTCTTTCGGAATCTTATGGATACGACCATCTCTGGATTTACGAAAGCGGAACGCTGAGCGTCGGTTCATCGATGGTGGACACACTGATAATTTCGCCAACAAACTGCGGAACGAGTTGGGTCTACTACGATATTTCTGGTGCGGGAACTTGCTCGCCGACTCGACTGGATAGCTTCGCGATATTTGTTCCCTGCCAAAATTACGATATTGTGGTAAATTCCACAATCGCTCACGATACGGGCGATTACTATTGCCCCGACGAAACATTGAGCCTTTGTCTCGATGGCGATTCGTTAAACTCGTCGGATATTTGCTGGGACCTGCCCGGAGCAGATGATTGCGACCTGTGCATTTCCTATGTCGTGGATACATCGTTTTGGGCTTATGTCCATTTCACAGACAGATTCGGTTGTCAATATAGCGATTCGATTTATATACCTGTCAATCGATATGTCGGTTTCGAGTTCACATCGAGCAAGGGATGTGCTGGCGAACCGATTACATTTACAATTACACCTGATTCACTGACCGCTGTGGAATTTGTGATAATTCAGTTCGGTGATGAAACCTGGGATGTTATCGATACGGTCGATTCTCTCGGCAATTACTCGATTACACACACTTACGGTGCCACTGGAAATTACACCGCTTACGCGACTGTTTACGATTCCAACGGTTGTTTTAGAATGGATAGTGTTTGGGTCAGACAGTCGGAGATTATAGCGGATTTGAGTGTTGAAAGCAATCCCGCCTGTCGAGGTAGCCAGATTTATCTCGATGCTTCATCGAGTGTGGTGAATCCATCGGGAGATTTGATATATCGTTTCTACGACCCGAATGGCGACTCGATTTATTTCGGCGATACACCCAACTGCATAGATACCGCGGAATCTTCCGGAATATGGTATGTTTGGGTTATAGATACGGCTGCTGGATGTTCTTCCTATGCGTCGGTCTCGGTGGATTTGAAATGGGTTCAAATCTTTGTTCCCGATACGATTGCAGCGATTTCAGGTTGCGAAAGATGTATAGAAATTTCTGCCATCCCGCACAATTGCACAGATAGTATAGATTTCGGATATGCGGATTCCAGCGGCTCGATAGGTGAACTCATCCCGCTGGCGAGCGACGAATTCTGTTCGCAGCCGGATACCACTACAAGACAATATTATCTTTATGCCTGGTGTGCGGATTGCCCCGATTCACGGGATTCATCGCTTATCACTGTGATACCCGTGGATATTTCCGCCACCGCTCACGATACTATTCTCTGCTACGGTCAATTTATCCCGAATTTGCTCGACACATTTTATGCCACACCGTCGGGGATGCAGGATTCGGTTGTGTGTCAGGTGATATATACGACTGATGGCACGGGGGATATCGATACGATTTTGGATTGGACATCGCCTGCTTCTATTCCCGACGAATTCGACTGGTTCCCGACGCCCGGAAATGGCATCATAACATACCGTTTCGCTCTCGATGATGCCTACGGTTGCGCATATGAAATCTCAGCGAGAGTAACACTTCATCATCCTGTGGCGGTGCTGAATATTCGTCCTAACGATATTATTTGTTCGGGACATATCGACACGCTGGATGCCTCCGCGAGCTATTCGAACTGCACCGGAGCAAATCTCTGCTATAGATATTTCGAACTTATCGATAGCGTCCTAATTCCTTTCGATAATTTTGCAGATTCGTTATGCTGTGACCCCGCCTGTTCGATTTATGTGCCGACCGATATGCCCGATGTCGGAACTCACACATACGCGGTGGAAGTCTGTATGCAGGATGTTCCTTGGTGTTGCGATACGGCATATATCACCCTCGATGTCTGCGATATAGGAACTCCGCTGGTTTCGATTGTGGGGGAATGCTCTTCCGATACGATTATGGCAGGAGCAGAAATCGAGTTCGATGTCATCGATGCCGATTCTTTCGATAATTTCCAATGGTTTGTGAATGATTCACCTGCGGGAGATAGCAGCATATTGCTCTATACGCAATCTGTTCTCGATACTTTAGATTCAATCGTGGTCGAACTTTGTGCCTACAATTGCGAATTTGCCTGCACGAGTTGTGTTTCCGATACTTACTACCTCGACTATCCACCGATTGCAGAATCCACCAATTTGGTTGCGTATGAGGATTCCTGCCCGTTCATTGCATTTATCGGCGATTCGGTTATCGACAGGGAGGGCGATTCGCTTATATTCACTTTGATTTCTGGACCCGATGGAATTTCTGTGGATTCTGCTGGAACATTGCGATGGGATTGCCCGACAAACTGCGATATCGGAAATTTCGATATCTTCATAGAGGCGACGGAACAAAATTCCTGTGAGGGAACTTGCACGCTATCGGTTTCAATCGATGTTATGAATACATTTGCCGGTATTTATGGTATGGATTCATTATGGGGATTTTCCTGCATCGATTCTGCGAATTTCATCGGCGATACGCTAACTCTCTACAATTCATCTAATTGCTACGACCTCGCGATGATGCTCACCGGCGACGATGTCGATGAATGCGGATGCGGTTTCTGGAGTGCGGATTCACTTTTCTGGCTCGATATCGACCCATCGGGCTTGGTGGGAGCAGATTTATACGAAGTTCCACGGGGAACTTATTACGAAACAATCTATCTTTCAGATTGCAACGACACAGACTTTATCGTGCTCGGGATTGTGGTCCCGAACCATATCCCCAGAGCGGCATCCGTGCCGTATGAAATCTGGATACCATCGGGCTACGACACGATTGTGATAACATCGAGCGACTTCACCGACCTCGATAGCGATATTGTTTCGATAGACAATGTGACTCTTACGAATTCATCACAATATTCGCTTTCGGTGAGTTCGAGCAATGTGGAGATTCAGCCATCGCCGAACTATAGGAATTTCCCGGGGATACCCGATACATTGACAGTTACAGCGTCGGATGGCTACGGTGGAAATGTTACCACAACAATTTTGGTCTGGTCATACAATCCATCGGACATTCGACCCGAGAACCGAAAACCATCTGTTACTACTATCGTAGGGGCGTATCCTAATCCGTTCAATACTTCGGTCTGGGTGGAGGTCGAAAACGATGGTCAAAATAATGCAAAACTGGTAGTTTTAGATTATACAGGAAAAATTGTGAATCAACTTTTCGATGGTGCACTTCCTGCGGGTGTCTACCGTTTCAAATGGAACGGCAAAGATATGTCCGGCGAGACAGTGCCATCGGGAAAATATTGGTTTATTCTGAATATCGGCGGTAGGAAATATTCGCTGCCTGTGCAGTTCATAAAATAGAATCAAGCAAGGGGTTTCGATATGAAATATTTTACGATAGTCTTAATTTTTCTGACAGGTGCGTTGCTCTGGGGCGATGTCTCGGTGGCGGTTCATCAGAACGGCGATTCGATGCGTGTTTCCATCGAACCAATCGGCATCGGTGCCTATGTTAGAATTTTGGGATGCAACGACAGCACAATTCAGGAGGGCGTTTTCGATTCGTCGGCTACGATAGATATGGAAATTCCCGCTTGCGGTTCGCTATATGTCCATTGGACATCGATAGATACTATATCCACTGCTGATATAATGCCGATGGCAAATTATAAGGTTCAGATACCTGGCGGATGGTTCAAGATAGGAGCGGATGTCGGCGATAGCACCTCGCTGGTGGATGGCGGTGCAGATGAAAGTTTCATCCGTGCCTGCCGACCAGATAGATGGGTATATGTGGATACATTCATAATCCGCACAATAGAGGAACCCTGCTCGCTTTACGCTCAATTCATCACCGATGGCGGATATTCCGATACAAATCTCTGGAAACTGAACGAACGGGAAATTTCAAATCTCGCGGATTCTATGGTCGGATGGGATTTTAGAGACTCGTTCTCTCTCGATGGGAGCGACATCGTTTGCACAGATGGCAGATACCCCGTTCGAGGAATCAGTCTATACGAGGCTCTCGCATATGCTCACTGGCAATTCGGGACACTTCCGACAGAATCTCAATGGGAAGTTGCTGCGAGATTAAATACTGGCTGGGTTTTCCCTTGGGGCGATGTATTTTGCAATCCCGATTATACCGTTACGGCGAATGTCAGCGATGGAATTCAATGCGCTGGTGACCCATTCGGAGGTGGTCCGGGCTATCCCGAATTTTTTGCGGGCGATTCGAGCGCATCGGGATGTCTTTGTATGGGTGGAAATTTATCCGAATGGTGTCTCGATTCTTACCAGTCGAATTTTTACGGTTTGATTTCTCCGCTGGACCCAAAATTTGTGGCGTCATTCTCAGATAGTCGCACCGTTCGAGGTGGGAATTTCAACACCGGGAATTTATATAGAGCGAGCGTGTTCGAGCGAGCATCATTTTCTCCGGAATCCCGTCAGGCACATATCGGTTTTAGGGTTGTCTGGCAAAACAGCGATGGAATACCAAACAACTGGTCGGACGCTGTTTTCACATTCGATACGACTCCTCCCGATACGATTGCGATTCTTCTCGCACATTCCTGCCTGATGGATTGGCTCGCCGATTCGTTTGCAGTAGTATTTTCCGAACCCGTTTCGGGCGATGTTTCACTCGTTCCGGACGACCCAGCAAATATATATCCGAGATGGAACTCGTCGCCGGGCGAAACATTATGGATAATAAAGACCGCCGATGCGACAACCGATTCCGATTCGATTTGTGTGGATATCTCAATGCTGACAGATACTGTCGGGAATCAAATACTCGTTTCATCGCCTGTTTGCGTTCCTCTTTGTGGAACTTGTCTCGATATAGTCCAGATTCCAGAGACTCTGTGGGCACCTCAGGGATGTTTCACACAAGGCATCGTTCAAATTGTGAACTGCTCGGATATTTCATTGACAATCGATTCGACTATGACATACGCTCCGTTCGAACTTTATGGCGATGTTCTGAATATTGCAGCGGGCGATACCGCAAATTTAACGGTGAGGTTCACTCCCGATTGTTCGGGCAGAATTTCTGTGCCGATTGTTCTGTATGGCGATTTCGGTCTATATTCAGATTCTCTGGTGGGATATGGTTGCGACCAGCCTTTCGCATCGGTGCAGCCTCCCTCGCTGGATTTCGGCGAGACCTGCGATACTATGTGTCTTCCCGTGAAGATAATTTCTAATGGCTGTTCGTCGGGAATGCTCGAAGTATGCGATATTTTCTGGAACGAGGGGGTCAATTTTACGCTCGACAGTGTGAATATCGGCGATACACTGATGGATAGTCTCCAAGGTTTCGTTTGTTTCGACAGTGTGGAAAGAGGGGAGCAAATCGATACACTACATATAAGGTTTCGACCTATCGGCGGTGAATGTTGCGAGTTCGCTACCTTAACTCTCCCTGTTCGTGCGACCTGTTTCGGAACTGCCTGCGACCCTCATACCGATGTTGAGGCAGTTCTCGGAAATGGAACGAATTCGGTTCTATTTTCCTGCATAGTGAAAAATGTCGAGATTTACGATAGATGGGGAAGATTCGTTGTGAAACTGGAACCAGATAAGTTCGGCGATGTTAATTGGAATCTGACCGATGATGATGGCAATCTCGTTCCCGCCGGAGTATATATATGGAAATCGGAAAAATTTTCAGGGAAAATAATCGTAGTGAGATAAATCTATTCATAGGAAATATAAATTGCCTCTTCGGGGGAGGTTAAAATGTATAGGAAAATTTTTGTGATAATAGTTCTAATTTCTGTGGGGCTCGCAATCGGGCGGGGATACGGCAACAGATGGTATACGCCAAAGTTGAACAGTGCATATGTTCGGTTTCAAGATGCGCTAATCGGTGGCGATGTGTATGCTGGTGCATCCATCGGTTTCGGTCATTTTCTTAAAATCGAGCCGAGTTTATACACCTATCAAATTTCGCCGCAATGGCATACTTATGGCGGAGTTCTGCAATTGAAATATCGACCGATGAAAAAATTCGCCGGGGATTGGATAGTTTGGGCAGGTGGGATGTCGGATAATGTGGATTTAACTCAGGTCGATAGTCTCGGCACAGGGTTAGCCAATACGACTTATTCTCGTTTCATTCCGACATTTGGTTTCGGTGCGGGAGTCGATTCTGTTCAGTTTTTCTGCCGCGGATGCGGCTATTATTTCGCTGGGAAATTACTGCTCGGAGATTTCATCCCGATGTATCAGAAATTCAGCGGTCTCAATTCATCGTCGCCGGAAACACTCTCGACTGTGGTAATCGGCGATATAGAGGTCAATTCACCTTTCGGTAGTGTAAATGCACTGCGTCATATTCGTATGCGGCACTGGTTCGGCGACGATTACTGGCGATTTTCGTATTCATCACCGTATTGTTGTGGAAAAATTCTGCGGGGCACAGTCGGATGGGAAAGCGGATATCTCGGTTTCGCAAACATCGATGTGAAAATAAAGCCGTTCACATCCGGCTATCTTATTTTAACCGCCGGCGTGAAACTGCCGAAGGACGCATCGCTGTGGATGTGGCGAACGGGAATAGAATTCAGACCATCATCGTCGAAAAATATCTCGCACACGGGAAAAATTCCCGATGTGGAAATTCTTGCACCGAAAGTCCACAATTAGTATAAATAATGTAAAAATGGAAATCTTAATAATGAACAGGCGGAATACATTTTAAAATTTTTCTCCTTGGGGAGAAAAGCACTAATAGAATAAAAGAAATAAATAAGAACGCATCTTAAAGAACTAAAATAATCCATATTTCGCAGAAGTTTAATGATTAGCCAAATAGCGTCGGTTGAACAATCGAAATCTCTTTGCCAGTGGAAATAGAACCTTGCATTTCAGGGAAAGGATTTTTAAATTGCCATCCCAACTTGCCAGTTTTTCTAAAATGTTCCAACCTTCGAATTGTTAATTCGGCGAAAATAGGGTCGATATCGAAAGTATAACATTTTCTATTTAAAATTTCCGATGTTATTAAAGTTGTTCCAGAGTGCGAAAAGAAATCGATAATTAGTTCTCCCTCACTGCTCGAACTTCTTATAATTCTCTCTATCGATTTTATCGGTTTTTGGGCATACGCACCGGGGACATTTTCCTCCATACGATAGAAAACTTGCTGAATATCTACCCATACATTGCCGGGTCTAATATTTTTCGATTTACTGCGCTCCATATTTTCCGTAATAATACTATGAACCTTTTTATAATATCCTCGCAATATTTTAGGAATATCTGTATATACTACCGAGAATGTTGGATTTCCCTTTGTGTAATATAGTAATTCCTGCCTGACAGCCATCCAATTTTTTTGAGTTCCATAACCTCTCTGGTTTCTCATAGTGATAAAACTTCTCGATTTTAACTGGCTGAAATCTCTCATCATCAACATAAAATCCGGCAACGGTTGAAAACCTGCATTTTGGTCTGCTCCAAGCCAGACATAAAAATGTGAATCTTTGTCTAAAACATCTACCGCGTTTTTAACCCATTTTCTCGAAAATTCCATATATTCATCGAGCGAAATTTTAAATAAATTATCTGTTTCTTTATTGCCAACTTTGACATTATATGGTGGGTCGTTTATTGCCAATTTAGCCTTTTTATCTTCCATTATTTTCATAACATCTTCGGATACAGTGGCATCGAGAACACCGACCCTGTGTCCATTCATAGGGTCTTCCCAAACTTCACCCATTTTAAGCCGACATAATGGAAGTAATTTTTTCCTTAATTCACTATTTGTGTCGAGTCTGCCGATGGATTCTTTTTGCACTGGTAACTTCTGCATAAAAAGTATTTACAGTTTTCCCAATTCTGCTTTTAGCCTGTCGATTATTTTCACAGGTTTCGGGTCCTCACGGTTTAGAATGGCGAGATAGTAACTCGTGAAATCTCCCAACTGAATCAATTCGAACATTCTCGTCATAAATGGAGCATCGGACTGCGCTGGTTCGAGAAATATCGGCTCGCATCCATTCTCACGCATAACATCGGCGACAAAATCCATTCTAAACTTATTTTTCGGATGGTCTTCGGGGTCACGCAGGAATATCGGCTGAATATATTTGCCGAAATCGTATAGATGCTTCCAGCCGACGAGTTCGTTATGATTCATCTCCGGCAGAACGGAGGAATAAGCAAGTGCTTTGCTATTTTCATTTATCTGTCCGCGAAATCTCGTGGCGACCGCTTCCAGACGAGGCGATGAATAGACAATCGGAAGTTTTCCATAAATTTTTTGCGCTAATTGTTTTGCCGCGTTGTCATCAGTTGGAATATCCTTGGCGAGTTTTTCGGCGCCTTTGTGCAGAGCGTATATCGTATTTTCGATTGCATCGCTCTGGTCGGGAATAAAGCCCCATAGAGACATAAGAACAGTTAGGGGAACAAACGAGTATCCCAATGCAGCACGAGGCGGAAGCCCACCAGGAATTTGAACATATCCGAAATGAAGGTCCTCGGCGAGCGATGTCAACTGCCCATCGCTCGTGATAGCAAAAAGTTTTGCACCAAGATAGCGTGCAGCCTCGAGAGATGAAAGCATTTCCTCGGTATTCCCTGAATACGACGATAATATCACGAGGGTTTCATTATTGACGAACCCTGGCAGCAAATAATCTCTATTGATAAAAAGCGGTTTGCGAAGTTCGTATAAGGCGTAGCATTTCAGCAGGTCGGCGCCTATCGCCGAACCGCCCATTCCCGCTACGACTATCTTTTCTATATCGGACGGGTCGATACTCGTATAATCCGATGACTCGGCAATTTCACGACCGATACGGAACTCATCGTGAAAATTATACAATAGCGAATGCATATCGCCTGCATCGTATTGTTCGTAAATTTTTTCATCATCTAACATTTCAGCCCTCCCTATGTTTTTATATAATTTAATGAAATTATTTTTTTATAGAAATCAAACTTTTTCTGTCGTCAAGAAAATTATCATTAGAAGGGAAATGTTATTAGGCAATTATTGATAATGGGAAATAGGGATTTTGCAGACTTTTTATTCGCAAAATATTTGCCGACGGAATCGAATGGCTGGGGAGCAGGGATTTGAACCCCGACCGGCGGAGCCAGAGTCCGCTGTCCTGCCAATTAGACGACTCCCCAATTTTTTTATATATTCATATCTGACATCGACATTGTCAAGGAAAAATCGACATATCATTTCCCTGCGAGTTTCTCGGCGACAAGCGATGCACTTCCAACAGCGCGGAACGCTTCGATAAACTCTTTCGCCACCATATATGCTTCGTCGGCGATTTCAGCCTTGTTCTTATCGGGAATCGAATCGATTTCCTTTTTGAACTGCCGCGTCGCATGCTTTATCGGACGATTATTCTCCTCAGCCCATTTTTTCATCGCCTCGAAGAGGTCCGCAGGAAGATGTTTATGTGCAATGTTCTGCCAAGTCGTTCCCACATTGCCCTTACGGATACCATAATCCGCAAATTGCCCCACTAAATTGAGAGGTGTTCCTGTTATCCCGTGCTGAGCGATAGCCACATTATACTTTCGGATTGCCTCGGCGATTTCACCAGTTCGTTTCAAATCGATATGCACTTCCTCGCCAGGTTTATAGTTGCCGTGCTTCGAGCCATTGGAAATTGCCAGAAGATTCGGATAAATTTTTGCCATACGAAGTGCCTCGATGAATGTTTTAGCCTCGGATAGCTCCGTCAACCTACCAGCAGCACCGGCGATTTCACCGACCTCCACCTCGAGACCGAGCCCCCATTTCATTATCGGTGTGGCGAGATATATAGTCGCCGCAATATTGTATGGCATTTCGACATGCGAGGCATCGATTGCAAAACTGGTATATCCCGCATCGTATTCCGCCTGAAGAAGTGCCTTGGAGGAATCCACCTCCTCGTCTGTGGTGGCTTTCACTGTTGTATGGTCGCCGTGAATAAAGAATGGCTTTGAAAAACCTGTATCTTCGGCGTATCCGAGAATTGTATCGACATACTGTTTCGGTGTCTGTCCTGTGTATCCGCCATCGATATTGCCCTCGGTTTTTGCGAGCTCGTATCCGACGATAGCATCGAGTTCCTCAGCAGCACGCATTATCCCAGGAATGACGAGAGGAATCCGCGCATTGCAAGCCATTAAGATGATTTTTTCATCGATAACTGCATCGAAAATATCCCTTCCATTCAGCAAGAGAATTTTAGAATTCTCCCCCATCACTTTCAAAGCGTTTTCGGGACGCATAGACAAAAGCTTTTCCATCTGTTTCTCTGTCATTTTATCCTCCCTGAATTTTTACCAAATAAAACTAAAAAATCCCCATTTGTCAAATGAATAATACTTTAAAAAATTTTAATGAAGCGATAAAACTGTCCCATCGTTTCCCTTCAACAATCTTTGTCTCCTCTTCCGTGAATCCGTAGAGTTAATACACTAATTCATCTATTTGCTCGCCGACTTTATCTGCTATTCGTATGAATATTTCTTTCTCGTCGG
>CAYRNI010000058.1:0-12591 GCA_964425665.1 uncultured bacterium | reverse complement strand
GGGGTGAGGGCAGTTCGCCGCAAGGAAGTCGAACAGCCGAAATCCGATGAAAATAGAAAGAAGCGAAATGAGTAGTTAGTTTCTCATCGTTTTGACCATAATCTGTATAACAACCGCTTAGGTTGTAATATTACTTAAATGGTCGGGACAAATTCAGGAAAACCGAGCCAGGTGGACCAGCAACTCACGACTTTCCCGTCCAGTCGGAATGGAACAGCGAGATTGCGAAGCAATCGAGCATCGCGAGGCATTGAAATATGTCGCTTAATTTCCCATCGGGTTGAAACCCGATGCTGAACAAAATGAAACCCCGATATAATCGGGGTTTAAACAAATTCAGCGAGCGGTTTCAACCGCTCGTTTGGGGTCGAAGCAACGCAACCCACGACTTTAGTCGTGGGACACCAAAAGTAGGAAAGGTCTCCTGACCTCAATTGATTTCTCCTGACCTCGATTAACTCGATTGATTTAGATTGAATGTTCATCGATAAATTGAGAAATCGACATCGGGAGATGTCTCCTACAAAAGCAAAGAGTTCTGCAAAATAGAGAATTTTGTCATTTCGAGCGTAGGCGAGAAATCTTAAATTGTTTTTGTTCACAAGAGATTTCTCGTCGCTTCGCTCCTCGAAATGATACTATTTTGCCTATTCTGTGAAAGAGTCAAGATAAAGAGATACAGATATAATATGCACAGAGACGAGTAGGAATGTTAAAATTTACTACCCGATTTTTCCTTTCCCTTTTTGGACTTTAACAACCATCCCTTCGCGAAGAGGCGTAATACAGGTCTTTATATTCGGAATTCCATTCACATTCATCAAACAGGACGAGCATCTTCCGATTGCACAGAAAAAACCTCGCGGTCGGTTGTGCCGAATCGAGTATCGAAGAACTTTAATTCCGTTATCGTGGAGAGCAGCCGCAATAGGTTCGCCCTCGTATCCGTAAAGGGTTTTGCCCTCGAAAGTAAATTTCACTTTCCTCATTCTACGCGAGGAAAAATCGAGTATCGGATGCTTTTGAATACGCATTATAAAAACCTCCAAATATTTACGCTACATTCTCTACATATCGACATCGGGAGATGTCTCCTACAATCGTCAATCGAACAGACATAGAGATTCGCCATTACGGCAATCGCACTCTGACCCATAATGTCATCGTTATTGTGTAATCTCCACCTGTGGACATCGACGATGGCGATATAAATTGCATCCATAAAGTTTCCGTATCGCTGACAGGAACACTTTCACCTCCCGAACCGAATATATCGCTCGTTGCCCATACGCAGGTGGACTTTACGAAATCACGAGTCGGTGAAAATTCAGATGGTGGAGTCGAGTCATCGTTAAATATCGCCCGCAGAACGAAAGCATCTGCACCAGAGATATATGCCGGTGAAAGACCATCGCCATCGAACACACTCAAACCGAACTGCACAGGCATAGAGGAATTGTTCGTAATGACAATCCCCTGCGTATCTGTCATCGTATATGTCTGCTGTGGTTCTAATGTATCCGAAATATTCCAAATATTAGTATTCAATTGAATATCTACCTTAACTGTATCTCCTATGTAATTGGCGAACAATTCGATAGAACTATCCATTATAGTGGTTATGAATGTGTCGGTCGGACCAATAGACCAATCGCTGAATGTATAAAGGCTGCAAAGTCCGGCGATATCGTGTCCGCTGACCTCGAAAAGAACAGTAGAATCAGCCCATCGCCAGACAGATACCGAATCGACATCATCGAAAACCTCGCCGTCGAAGGATATCCAGCCATTGCTCTCGCGCGGATTTTTCACGACTGTCGCAAGATATTGTGTCAAATAAAGAGCAGACAAACTTTCTGGCGAATCGGCAGTCAAAATTCTCGAAACGGAATCGGCTCCATCGCTCCAATCGGTGAAACTATACCGTTCATCTGATGAAACCGCATCGTTTTGAGAAATGGAAACATTGTGAACCGAGCCGCTTCGCCACCAGTTCTCATATCTCGCCGATGATTCGCCCGTGTAAGTCGTTCCATCGACAGCCATCGTGCCGAGAGTTTCCGCAGGGAGTTTCGTTATAACAGTTCTGTATGCGAGAAAATAATTTGCGATTGCATCGAAATCGCCATTTAGAACAATCGATGTCGTCTCGTTCTCGGCGAAATTCCAACCATCGAAAAGATAGGCACTATCGGATGATAGAGTATCGATAGACGAAGCCGCAATTTCGACTGTATCTCCACTCATTCCCCAAACCGCAATGCTATCTACATCGGAGTATGCCGAGCCATCAGAATAGAGCCATCCCCGAGAATGAATCGGCGATTTTTTAACGAGTAATCTCACCCCACGAACGAAATTCGCGATAGCGGTATAATGCTGGTCTATTGTCAAATCTGTCGATGATGAACTGGCATCGTCAAAAGATGCCCCGCTTGGAATAGAACTCCAATTTTGGAAGAAATAATGCGTTCCATCCGATGAAATAACCTCACCGTCGGATGAAATCGATGCGGTGCTTTCAGCGAAAAACCATCCCTCGCCCAAAAGGCTTGGCGTAATACTTCCCGTGCCAGTAGCGGCAAGTTCGAGCCAATATTGTGTCAGCCAATTCCAATCGAGTCGAGCTGTGTCAGTAATTGTAATATAGGCTGAATTACCATCGCCCGATGAGGGAGAAATTCCGCCAGTTCCAGTCCAACCTGTGCAAAAATATCTTTCCACAGGCGAAACATAGTATACAGAATCGATTGTCGCTGAGATGCTTTCGCCCGGTTTGCACCAAACAGTTCCCGCAGGTGTTGGATTTCCATAAGGAGAAACAATCGTCAGTGGCACTAAATTCGACCATTGCCAGAATAATCCGCCAGCAGAATCGGGGGAAATATCCAACGAGTCATCAGAGCCATCGGCTATTTCTCCGAATCCGGTAAATCCTGTGCAGAAGAAGTGATTTTCATCATCGGGGCTGCCTGCATTTGCGGATAGTGTCTCGGTGCTGTCCAGCCAATATGTCCCCACAGGAGGATTCGGCGAACCGTAATTGCCATCGTTGAAAATCCCGATTGCCACCTCACGCACGAACATAGCCTCGATAGATGTATCCTGCGAAACCAGAATTTCTCTGTTGGAACTGTCGATACCATCAGACCAACCGACAAACACGAATCGTTCACCAGCGAAACCCGAGGCGGTATCGGGGACAGAAATTTGATGAACCTCTCCCCCATTCCAGCTCGTCGAAAATGGCGAACTTTCGCTTATTCCATCGACAGACAGAGAACATCCGCAACTTGTTGTCAGTATGATAGAATAACCGACGGACGGAATGAATATTCCAGGCACGGTTCCCGCCGATGAAATATCGTATCTCATCGAATCGCACCTTAATTCACCAACAAATGGCGAAGCACCGACATCGAATCTAACATAGAACAATGTTTCAGGCGGAGAAACGGAGCCAGCGGTTGTTCTTCTCGCGAATACACGAACTCTCGTTCCAAAGTCTGTTCCGTTAAGTTCATCCCAGGAAATTGCAGCAGATTGCTGAACATCCCTGTATGACAACGAGGACGGATAAATCAAATCCACTCCTACCGAATCTATATTATGTGCAACGACATCGTAAATTATCACAGGCACAGAAACTATTGTGGATGGTGCACCGATAATCGTATCCTCAGGTGAAACCTCGTATGCAGAATAGTTCGCGCAGATACTACCTGCACTTGCAATTGCGAATGTGAACGGATTATCGCTTGTGTCCACCAAACCGCTCCAATTTACGAAATGATAACGATTTCCACCATCGTAAGTAACGGCAGGAGCATATATCTCGCAAATTTCACCTGAACTATAATCTCCACCACCGGAAATCGCCGGTTCGGTTGGAACACCGCTCGAATATAGTTCGATATGATAAATCGTATCCCAGATTGCCGATATCGTCATCGGCGACGATACGATAAAACTCGTCGGATTATCCGTTGTGGATATATCCCCCGACCATCCGATGAAATTATATTTTGTCAAGCCGTCCGTAACCGTTTGCTCCACACCGATTGATGCAGCAGAATTTCGATTATACCAACCCGAACCCGTCGGCGTTCCATATTCGGAATTGACAGTGACAAAGTATTGTGTCTCCCAATTTGCAATCTCTATAATCGGCTCATTGATAATAAGTTGAGATGGATTACTTCTACCACTATATGAGATAATACCGAGTCCTGTCCAACCGGAGAAGACACTGCGTGTATCACCGCTCACCAAAATTGTCGAATCGAGACCGAACATAACATTTTCTCCAAGCGGATAATATCCCGCCCCAAATGATGTGCTGTAATCGGAAACGATTTCTAACCGAACGAGCGTATCGAACAAAACAGTAACAGTGGTCGGTCTTTGAACAACTAAACTCAATGGATTTTCACATACCGTATCACCCGATACCAGCCAGCCATCGAAAACATAACGGTAGCCATCGATTTCGGTAGTTTCGGGAACGAATGTAAGTCGGGCGGTATCGCCATCATCGTAGAATCCGATACCCTCGACTGTCCCCCAATCGGTGCTCGCAGAAATCAAAACCTTTCTGCTCCAGTTCGCCACAAGCGTGCAGGGAGCAGATATATTCAAAGCGAATTCCGATTGTGATGTATCGATAGAACCAGACCAATTTATAAATTCGTATCGCACAACCCCAGCGGAATCCACCAGAAGCGGACTAACCGAAACCGTATCGACAGTGCCGCTGGCAAACCATCCCGAGCCCGATGTAGTTCCAAAAGGACTTTGCACTACTACAAGATATTCATCGAGCCAATTCGCCACAAGATTCTTCGGCGAATTTACAACGAAGGTAAATGGATTTTCGCTCGATGAAAACGAACCTGTCCATTTATAAAAGACTTTTCGATGAACAGAGTTCTGATAAATAGTATCGGGCGAACATTTCGCAGTGGCACTGGCACCATCATCGAACCAACCAGCGCCAGAAACCTCGCCATAATCGGATGAAACACTAACATAGTATCGTGAATCCCATCGAGCCACTTCGCTTGTAGGCTCACTGAGTAACACATAGTTCGACTGTTCGTCTCCGGTGTATGAACCGCTTCCCGAACCGAGCCAGCCAGAAAACATATATTGTGAAGTGCCGCTGCTCACAAAATCTTGCTCCAATCCAAAAAATACACTGTCGCCAGCAGGATACCATCCCTCGCCGAATGTCGAACCATAAGCACTCGATACATCGAGCCAGTAATACATCAAAAAATGTGCTGTAATCGTATCCGGTGCAGATAGAGCAATCGTATGGCTGAAATCTCCGCTATCAGACCAGAACTGAAAGCGTAGAAGTTCGCCATCGCCCACAATTCTTTCGGAAATAGTGCCTATCGTATGCGGCTCACCGGCAAGAAATGCAGTATCCAGCGGCGATGGATATAAATGCCCATCGAGAACAATACTCGATGAATCTGGAATATCGGTTTGAATTCGCACAGGAATTAAATCGCCGACATACACCTGCGAATTGCTACCGGAAGCATCAGATATAGAATATCTAAAATCTGTGCACCACATCCGACCTGTGCCGCTTCCGACTACATTGAACACTGCCACCAGCAAAGTTTCAGGCGGAGTCGCATAGTAATTCGAGCGACTGGCAAAAATCGTCACACTATCGCCAGCGGGATTTCCTGAAAGCGATGACCAATCCACACCATCGGGAGATTCCTCCACCCGAATATAATGCAAAAGTGATGTCGGATAATACAAATCGAACTGAATCGTATTTAAAATAGTTATGGCATCGTTATATAGCATAATAGGAACATATAGGGTTTCGCCCAGTGAACCTGTTATCGTATCGATAGGTGAAACCTCGAATGCACCGTAGTTTGCAGTGATAGTCTTCGCGGTATCCAATTGAATAGTAGTGCAATTCGATGTGGAATCGGCAAATGTTCCGCCAGACCAATTCATAAAATGATAGCGAACATCGCCGACATATACGAACTGCTCGGCACAGATATCGACATCTGAATATGCCGTGTGATAGCCTGCACCATCGAGTTCGGGTTCGGCGTCAGAAACACCTGTATAATTTATTCCCAGATAAAATTGTTTTTCCCACTGTGCTGTCTCGGTTATATGAGAACCGACCCTGATTTGTGCAGGGTTATCACCGCCCGTGTATGAACCAGAACCTGTCCCAGTCCAGCCGATAAATTTCCACAAAACGCTATCGACTATGCTCTCGGTATCGGGGTCGACTTGAATATTTACGATTTCCCCCTCGGCATACCAGCCAGATGGCGTCGCCGAACTGTGCCCGCCATTATCTATTTCGACAAGATAGCTCGTTTCCCACTGTGCCCACAAGGATTCAGATTTATCTACTGCAAACGAAATTACTGAATCGCAAACGGGCGAACCCAAACCGAACCAGCAATCGAAAACCTTTTTCACAGTATCGGTGGAATCGGCGACTATCGGACTGACTGAAATATACGCAGTATCTCCTCCATCGAACCATCCAGCACCTGAAACTGTGGCATATTCGCTTGTGGCAATAATATTATATCGCCTCGACCAATTCGCCGTAATTTCTCTCGGTGCGGTCATCAGAACAGAAATGGGGTTCGATGTCGTCGATGTATCGCCTGCCCAGTTCTCGAAAAACACCTGTGTGTTGGCATCCACAGAGATTGTTTCGGGAGCGACTCCAACAGTCGCAAGCGACCAAGCATCATACCAGCCATCGCCATAGACATTGTCGAACTCACTATTGACCACAAGATTATATTGCACCGACCAGTTCGCTGTCAATGTCTCCGATGCCGCAACCACAAATGGAAACGGATTTCCAGAATAACTAATCGTTCCTGTCCAGCCTGTGAAAATCTGCCGAGTATTCCCCGAATATAGAGTTTCCTGCTCCACATAGACATAAGCAGAATCGCCACTCTCATACCATCCCTCACCAACCACAACGCCATACGCCGATGACACATCGACAAAGAAAATCGAATCGTAGTTCGCGGAAAATGTCGTATCGTAAATTATTTGAACCGAGCGACTTCGCGTGTCGATACCATCTGACCAATTTCTGAAAACGAGTTTTAGTCCGCCATTCGTAATAGTTTCGGGAACAGAAATCGTATGGAACGAACCGATAACCGCCGTTGTATCCAGCGGCGACGATGTTTCGAAATCATCCCACATAAGAGTAGTTTCCGCAGGAACGGACACAGAAACATTCGCCAACGAACCCGAAATAATACTTCCCACTCCACCGGCGACACCGGAAAAATCTCCGCCGAGATTTCGGATATGAACTTCTGTGGAACCCCCCTCGATTGCATCGAAGCACACACAGATAACTGTATCGCCCGACGACATTGGAATCGGCGATGACGATGAAACGGTTATATTCAGAAACAGCATATTTCCGACTCTCGAACTATCGAATGAACCAGAAAGAGGTGCACATTCGTTCAAGTTCGTGAATTTTATCAAGGTATCGGTGAATTCGAGTGTGAAATTCGCCGTATCGACATCCACAGCCGAACCATCGTAAATAACGGGAAAACAGCGATTAGTCGATGTTTGAATCTCACCGCTTGCGATGGCAATAAAATCCGATGTATAAATCGCCCGAACAATTTTATGTCCATCGATTTGAACCTGAGTATTCGGATTTGTTGAGTCGGCAAAAATTCCACCCGACCAATGCGAAAATAACTGCCCGCAGGATTGCGGAAGCGCAGAAATACTTGCCCAATCGCCAACTCTGTAAAATCCAGCACCGGATAGCACAGCCTCGGAGCAATCAGAATTTAATTCCAAAAGGTAAAATGTGTCCCACACCGCTGTTTCGGTTATCGGAGAATTTGCGATGCAACTCGCAGGGTTATCTGTCCCTGTGTAAGAACCGAAACCATCACCGAGCCAGCGAACGAAACGATACTCCATCGTATCCGATACAATTTCTGTCGGAGACAAATCGAAACTAAATGTATCGCTCTCATCGAGCCATACTTCTTCGGGAACCGTTCCATACTCGCTAACAATCGATACGAGATACTGCCTCGAATAGTTTGCAGTCGCAGAAAAATCGGTAATCGGCGCAATAGTTCTAATTCTCGCTCCACCATCGGACCAATCCGTAAAGACCAATCTGTCGTCATCCGAAATGTATTGCATCGGTGGCGCCTCGATTGTCAGGGGTGTTCCAGCAAAAACATCGTCCACAAAAGAATCTATACATACTTCATCATTCACAAACAGCGTGCATCCTGCCGCAGTATAAAGCGAGATGTGAACTGTTTGCCCGACCGACAAAATTCCGGAGTTGCCGATTCCACTTCCAAAATCGCCGGCGAGACTATCTATCGAAATCGGAGAATTGCCCACAGTATCCCGCGAGACACAAATCAACTTGAAAACAGTATCACCATCGGATAGAGCGAGCGGTGTCGAGGATATGCCAGTCAATATCACATAGCCATCGGCGGAATGGTCGTCTATCGAGACCGAATCGAAAATCGTGAAAGCATCAACTATTCCGATAAAATCGTAATCGAATGAGAATTTCACTATTCCAGTATCCGCCGAAAGCGAACCATTAAATACAATCGGAATAATCACATACGCTCCCGGTGCAGAATAGATTGTATCCTGAATTTCGAGAGAATAGTTCGTATGTTCCGATGAATAAACAGCGGTGATACTATGCGGTTCATTCATAGTTATCGTTGTGGAACTCGCAAATCGCTCCGCCACAGGACCATCCCAATATATGAAATAGAACCAATTCGAGCCATCGAAAACGGAATCGGAAGCGGAAATCGAGGCATCGGTGCTTTCGAGATAGTATCCATCGCCGGAGATTGTCGGAACTGCCGAGCCACATCCAGTATATCCGATTGCGAGGTGATGATAAGCATCCCAATTCGCCTGTTCCACAATCGGACCGAAGACATAGCAAAGCCCTGGATTTTCCGTTCCCGTGTATGAGCCGCTTCCCGAACCTGTCCATCCTGCGAAAAGATAATAACTTTCGCCATCATCGACAGAATCGGGATTTACTGAAAAGCCGACACCTGCGCCTTCGCTATACCATCCGCTGCCGGCGGTAGTTCCCCAGTCGGATAAAATATCGAGATAATATTTCTGCGCAAATTCAGCAGTAATCGATGTATCCGATGCTGGAACGAGTTCACGGCTGCGATTTATATCATCTGTCCAATCGAGAAAAACAAGTTGAACACCATCCGATGGATACTGCACCGAATCGCAATCGAGCGAAATCGTATCCCACGCGTTCGCATAGTAATCGATAGGAAGCATAGTCGTAGTGCTATCGATGTGAATCGATGCCCCATCATTCGTAGTCGCTATATGGACATCCACTGGAATACGAATTAGCAAAATTCCCGTATCTGTCTCAGCGGTCGAAATATCCCAATCGGGATTTTGGGTAAATATCTGCGAACTGGAAATTGTGGAATCGAGAGGTTCGAGATGGACATCGAAAATAGTATCTCCACTCGTTATAGAGACATCGCCGAACGCTCTGATAACTATTTTATCCGACAGCACGAGGTATTTCAAGGAATCGAACGGAACGGAACTTATAGATGCCGAAATCGCTCGAATCTGCGAATTATCGAAACCGACCTCGAGGTAAATTTTATTCACCGAAACAGGAACAGGGGAATCGAATAATATCGGGATAGCGAACGATGAAAACGGCACGAGAGAAGTCTCCGGTGGAAACACTTTTATATAAAATGGCGAATTGCCATATACTGCTGTTATGGTATCCGGCGCATTTACGATTTCCTGCGAGGAGCAGTGGAATCTATCGATAACATCTCCGCCGAGCCACTGGACGAAATAAAATGTATCCGAGCCATCCACCACAAAACTATCGGCAGAAATCGAAATCGTATCGTTCTCGTTATGCCAGCCCTCCCCTGTCAGCGTCGGTGTAGCAGAGCCGCAACCCGTATATTCCATAGTGATATAATGTTCCGTATGCCATTGTGCGATAACTGTATCGGATGAACTCATCCACAAAGTTCCCGGATTTGCCACACCGGAATAATCGCCTGTCCAGTTGTCGAAAATTCGTCTCGTCAATCCCGATGGTTCGATAAGTGTTTCCGGAGAGACAGAAAATACAGCCATCGTATGAGCTTTATAATAACCTTCACCTGAAATCGTCCCGTAATCGCTTTGAACATCGAGGTAGAAAAACGAATCGTATTGTGCGGTGAAGGTCGTATCGGAAATAGGCGTCACTGTTCGGTTTCTATCTGTAATACCATCTTCCCAGTCGGTGAATCGTAGTTCGACTCCCGATTCGGGATTATAAAGAGAATCTGCTCCTATCGTATGAGAAACCCCACCGAGCCAATCGGCAGAATAAGGAGCGGAGTAGTTTGAACCGTCGAGCCAAATCTCACCCGAACCGAAATCGTTCGTAATAACTACTGCAATAGTTTCAGGACGAACACAAACAGTTCCAGGAAAAGTTTGAGCATCGGAGAAATCGTATAGAAAATTCATCATATTCAAAGGCTTGCAATCGTATTCTGCATCGTTTGGAATATTGAATCGATAGTAAAACAAAGTCTCCGGCGGAGTTAAAGTAGTTGTTCCCGGCTGACGAACAAGAACTGTAATGGTATCGGCGGATTGCGAAAATTGTAAATCCGACCAAGGTATGTCTGCAAACTGTATAGTGTCGAAATCCATTTGCGTAGTATCGAAAACGAGGTCGAACTGAAAACTATCGATTCCCACATCAATAACGGCATCCATAATGGCAGGGATTAAAATCGTATCCCCTCTGAACGCGATGGTGCTTTCCGGTGGGAACACCTGCAACTCGGGGTCGGGAATGTAATATGCGGTTATCGTTATCGGATAATCGAGATATACCTGCGTATCGTTGTTAGTCGAGTCATCGAAAGTTCCACCGCTCCAATGGTCGAAATGATACCAGACACCATCATCGATAAGCGAATCCTGCGCAAAAATATTTACCCAAGTATCGGGCAGATGCCATCCCTCGCCAGTCAAATATGGCGTAGAATCTGGAACTCCCGAATAAGTCACCGTAAGATAATACATCGTATCCCATTGAGCATCTTCGTGAATCGGCTCGTTGACCGTAATCGTAGCGATATTGCTCGAACCTGTATATGAACCATCTCCAGTTCCAATCCATCCCTGAAAAATATGTCTGATTGTAGAATCTGCATTGAACACAGTTTCAGGCTCGACAGAAATGTTCACATTGGACCCAGGAGTATGCCAGCCATCACCGGTGGTAGTTCCATATGGAGTATTCAGCCAAACTCGATAGAACTCCTCGAAATTCGCTGTATATGTCTGAGCGGTATCGGCGGAAATTACTTCGTGATATCTTGCCCCACCATCCGACCAACTACGGAATTCATACTGCACACCCGCTGCTGGACTTTGAACAGAATCGACCTCGATTGTATGTGCATCATCTGAAACCCAGTTAGTAACATACGGCGAAGAATAAGTTGTGCCATCGACAATTACATCGCCACCATCGAAAGATGTTTTAACCGTGCATAGAACAGTGGCATTGTAATACACTTTGAGGTAGTATTGCGTTTGATTATTCGCCATCCAAGCGATAACAGTATCGGTATTTCCAAGAAGTTGGTCGGGCAAAATGGAGAGAGCGAACCAATTCTCATCCAACAGTGAATCGAGGTCGTGGATAGCGGTGGAATTTAGTGTAATTTCCCTATCACCTACGACAATGGAAACCTCTGTGCAATAAGTGTTCCCTCCTGTTGCATCGAGATACAATTGATAGTTGTTTGTCACGAGAGATGGTCTGCCGTTATCGAGCATATCTCTACATTGTATAGAAAACGATGAACTGCCGATTGTTGTATGAATCGAATCGGTATGAACACCGAGTATGACCTGGTCTATAGATGCCATATCTGGAATATCATTCGTGCTGAATTCGAGAATTATCAAATGCTGGACATAACCACCGAGACCACCACAATTTCTTCTCTGAGCGACCTGCCAATCGCTTGTGCTGGTCACTCCCGCAGGGTTCATAGTCGTGCAGAATAGATAATCATCGTATAAACAGGTTCCCCACGAGCCGTTTATAGAATCCATCGTGCTCAATGCCTCGATAGGAATAATGACAGAGTCTCTTCCCGAATATGCAAATATCAGTGTGAATGAAGATAAAATTAAAAGCAAATATAAAATTTTACGCATTATCCCCCCCTAATATATTTCTTATAAATATATATTTAATAAGTCAAATTTCAAAACTAAAATTGATGGAAAATGAAAAGTTTTATGCGGTCTAAAAAATTAAACGACGCTAACGGGATTTGAACCCGTGTTACAGGCTTGAAAGGCCTGTGTCCTGACCAGACTGGACGATAGCGTCGTTATTCGTATTGCGTAAATATGAACAGGAGACATAATTTGTCAAGCGAAACTTTATCCAGAATTCGCAACTAATTTTGTGTAATTGCTAAAACCGATATGGTCATTAGTTTTTTG
>CAYRNI010000057.1:10014-12651 GCA_964425665.1 uncultured bacterium | reverse complement strand
AAACCGAGAGTGAGGGAAAAAATAAAAACACATCTCAAAGAACCTAAAAGATACCTGTTTCACAGGAAATTTAATTTATAGTATAAGTATTATAAATATTTAAGTCAATTAAAATTTAGATGATTTTTGTCTGCTTTACGGAATTGTATCCATATAAAAAGATTTGATTAGATATTGCTGAAAAATTTTGGAAAAAATTTTCATTTAGATTTTGATTTCAGGCGATTTCGCTCGATTATTCGATAGTTGTTATACTATCTCGCCGATTTTTCGATATGGATGAGGAATAACTACTTTTTGCAGAAGAACGCCATTGGATTTGGGATATTCTGCACCGAGTTCCACGGCGGATTCCACCGATGCGACATCTCCGGTTAGTGTGACGAAAGATTTTCCACCGAGACCCACCGCGGGTCGAATTTCGAGAAGATGAACATCGCCGGATTTCGCCGCAATATCAGCAGCCATAACGCAACTGGCAACCGTGTATGTCTCGATTATGCCGAGTGCCTCCCCCAGCGATGCTCCAGTCGTAGCGGTGAAAGCTGGAATCACATCATCGTGAAGATTCGGAATAACGATATGGTCGATGCAGGCGGTTTTCGCTATATCGAGTCCTCTACCGACGGAATCCTCGACAGGCTGAACCGCACCAGCGACAATCGTCAAAAATTTCCCCGAACAAATAGTTTTCGCCATAAGCAACTGAACCTCAGATGCCTTAATCATCGCATCCGTGGATTCCAATCCTTTGGCGATACTGTTAAATTCGAGCAATCCAATACTTCTATCCAATTCAATCTCCTGATGATGGTAAAAAGGGAGTGTTCCCACCCATAGAAACACTCCCAAAATATATTTCAATTTACTTTCCAGAAGGTTTCACAGGTTTCGATATAGGTTTAGGCACAGGTTTAGCATTCGGTTTCGATGTATTTTCTGCCGAAGCAGAAGTGTTTTCGTATTTGGATTTGTCGATTGTTTTCGCGATTTCATCTTCGAAAATCTTATACCCATATTTCTTTTTAGCCTGCTCTATCCAATTATCGTAAAATTCCTTCCGCTTTTTGGTCAGCAGTTTACTTTTGATTCTGCTTTTCACCTGTTCGAAAGGTTTTCTTGCGGGCGGTTTGACATCCAAAAGCTTTATAACAGAATACTTATTCCTGACCTTTATCGGCTCTGGATAAACCTCACCTGGCTTGATAGTCATAGCGGCTTTATAAAGTTCGGGGTATCTCAACGAATTGAAATAGCCGAGGTCACCACCTTTATCTTTAAGATATGTGCGTTCTGTATATTTCTTAGCGAGTTCCTTTATGTCGGCACCATTCTTGATTTGTTCGATTAGTTTCTTCGCCAGTTTTTCATCGCTGACCTGAATCTCTATAATATGAACCTTATTGGAATCCATAAATGAATCGGGATTCGCATCGTAAAATGCCTTGATTTCATCATCGGAGACTTTAATATCCTTAAATAGAAAATCCTTACGATATTTCGCCACTATCTTGCTATTGAGTTCCTTATCGTATAGTTCCTTGTAATAATCGCTGTTCTCTGCATTCAATTCCTCGGCTGCTTTTTGCAATAATATATTTTGAGGTAATCTTTTTATGAAATCTTTTACGCTTTTCTCGTCGAGAAATTTCGGCTTATTAAGCGGGGGAAGTTTTCTAAATGTCGTATCGAGGTCGTTAATCGTTATAGTTCCATATTTATATGTTGCCAATTGTAATTTTTTATCATCGAGGGAAAATGGGAGAGCAGTCATCGGTTTCGATGTATCTTCTGCCATTTGTTTATATTTTTCAACGACCAGTTTTATATTATCTTCATTAAATTTGAAATCGGCATCTTCCTTAATTTTTTCTAAGAAATCCTGTGCCAATTTTGATTGCTGTTCTCTTTTAAGATGTGCCACAATTCTGTCGCGTTCCTGTTCGAGCGGTCGCACTCTATCGTTAGGAACTTTCTCGATAACTTTTATGATATGCCAACCGAATCTTGTCTTCACAGGCTTAGAAATCTCACCTGGTTCGAGAGCATAAGCAGCATCCTCAAATGGTTTAATCATATCCATAGCGGTGAACAAGCGAAGGTCTCCCCCGTGCCCTTTGCCAGAAGGGTCGACTGTGAATTTATCCGCCAATGTATCGAAATTGGCACCGTTTTGAAGTAATTGGTAAAGAGAATCGGCAAGTTTCTCATCCTTGACAAGAATATGCTTAGCATGGATTTTCGTTTTCAGCCGCTCGTAGACCTTTTTGATTTGCTCCTCTGTGGGTTCAGTAGTTTTATCGGTCACGACAAGTTTGTAGAGAACACGACTTAATCGCTGCTCTTTAGTTTTATCGATGTCTGCTAAAATATCTTTGTCCTTATCGAGTCCTTGCTCGTAAGCCGCTGCTAGAAATAGTTTCTCGGTAGCGAGCCTCTCGACCCTATCCTTCCGTTTCTGCAGTTCCTCATCGAACGATTTATACTTTGTTTGTCTCATCGCTTTGTTTAAATCATCCGCAGTAATCGTGAACTTACCGACTTTCGCTACCACCCCCTCTTGATGGCTGACACATCCGCCGAATAGAAGGATGATTAAAGCAATACCCGTCATTACCAATAAGAGACGCCGCATAA
>CAYRNI010000057.1:0-9914 GCA_964425665.1 uncultured bacterium | reverse complement strand
TCTAATTTTTGGATAAATTTTGTCTCTTTTTCTCGCTCGCTATCTATAACGGATTTCGGTGCTTTCGATATGAATTTTTCGTTCGATAATTTTTTCTGCGTCGCTTGTAATGTAATCTCGAGCTTTTTTATTTCCTTTTCCAATCGAGCGATTTCCTTCTCGATATCAACCAATCCAGCGAGAGGTAAAAATATTTGCCCGATAGCAACCGCCGCTGTTCCACAAGGTCCTGACGGTTTCTGCTCGACAATCTTAACATCCTCGATTTTCGATAGAGACTTTATGAAATCGATTTGACTTACGAGTAATTGTTCTGCACCTTCGTATTCACTATTCGGGATAATTTCGATTTTTCCGACCTTGCGGTTGCCGAGACCCGTTTCGCCCTTGATGTTCCGAATAGAACTAACTAATTCCATAATCGCCGAAAATTGGTCATCAGCCTCACTATCGCGGAAATTCTTGAAATCGTCATACTCGGGATATTTCGCGAGCATTATCGTCGGAACATCATCGGTAATCAAACCATCTATTATCGTTCCGAGCTTTTGCCACAGTTCCTCCGTGAGATATGGCAGAATAGGATGCATCAGTTTGAGCAACGGCTCGAAAACCGAAAGAGCGAGAATTTTTTCATCTCTATCCGATTTCAGGCGAAGTTTTGCACCCTCCAAAAACCAGTCGCAGAATTCACTCCAGAAAAATCTGTGAATAGTTCGCACGGCATCATCGAGTCGGAAATTCTCGAATGCAGAGTTTATTCGTTCCACAGCATCGGCGAACCGCGATAAAATCCATCTATCCAGAAGAGTTTTCGGCTGTGGATTTTCTATTTCGTCCTTTGTGAATTTATCATCGCCGAGATTGAGAAATAGCAATCTGCTCGCGTTCCAGACCTTATTTGCAAAATTGCGTCCGACCTCGAACGATTTCATCTCTATGAACAAATCTTGCCCCGCGGATGCCTTCGACATAAGGGTGAATCTAAGAGCATCTCTGCCGTATTGCTCGACAACATCGAGCGGGTCGATACCATTCCCGAGCGATTTCGACATCTTTCTACCGATTGCATCGCGCACAGTTCCGTGGATATAAACCGTGTGAAATGGAATTTCCCCGCAGAAATGTTCGCCCGCCATAATCATTCTCGCCACCCAGAAAAATATAATTTCGGAAGCGGTCACCAGAACATCGCTGGGATAATATCTCGCTAGGTCCTCGGTTATGTTCGGCCAGCCCATAGTGGCAAAGGGCCATAGCCACGATGAAAACCAGGTATCCAAAACATCGGGGTCCCGAGTCAGTTCGATATCTTCTCTGCGGTAAAACTCGCGGGCTTTCGCGAGAGCCTCATCCTCGTCGATTGCAACAAATGTCTTGCCATCAGGACCATACCATACTGGAATCCGATGACCCCACCACAATTGGCGAGAAATACACCAATCGCGGATATTATTCATCCAATTGAAGTAAACGCCCTCCCATCGCTGTGGTAAAAACTTGATTTTCCCGCGTTTTACAATCTCTATTGCAGGTTCTGCAAGTGGTTTCATTTTAACGAACCACTGCGATGAAAGATACGGCTCTATCGTTGTGTGGCAACGATAACAATGCCCGACAGAATGAGTGTGCGATTCGATTTTTACCAACAAATTTCGCTCTTTTAAATCCTCGACAATTCGCTCGCGTGCCTCGTATCTATCCTGTCCGATATAGTTTTCTGCATTTTCATTCATATTCGCATTTTCATCTATCACGACGACAATCGGTAGATTATTCCGTTTTCCAATCCAATAGTCGTTCGGGTCGTGAGCGGGAGTAACCTTGACAGCACCTGTTCCGAATTCGGGGTCGACTTCCCAATCGCCGATAATCGGAATTTCTGCGGGGACATCGACGGACTCGCCTTCGTAATTTGTCCCCTTGCGGATTTTTTTAACGAGTGGGAGTCTAACCTTTTTTCCGATTACATCTCTATATCTTTCGTCCTCGGGATGAACGGCAACAGCGGTATCTCCGAGCATAGTTTCGGGGCGCGTCGTCGCGACTATTATACCATCCGATGGATTATCCACATAAGGATACTTTATGAACCAAAGACTCCCCTGTTCCTCCTCGTGTTCGACCTCGTCGTCGGCGAGCGCGGTTTTGCACCGCGGACACCAATTGATTATATATTTGCCCTTATAAATCAATCCTTCCTCATATAGTTTCACAAAAACTTCGCGGACGGCACGAGACATATCGGGGTCGAGGGTGAAGCGAGTTCTCGTCCAATCGCAAGAGCAACCGATTTCTTTGAGTTGTTCGATAATTTTATCGCCCTTGTCGTTCTTCCATTCCCAAAGCATTTTCACAAATTCTTCGCGACCCACCTGCTCGCGAGTTTTGCCTTGTTTCATAAGCTCCCGTTCCACCATATTTTGAGTAGCGATACCTGCGTGGTCTGTTCCTGGAAGCCATAATGTCTCGAAACCGAGCATTCGTTTCCGCCTAATTAAAACATCCTGAATCAAATTGTTCAATGCGTGTCCGAGATGAAGAACCGCGGTGATATTCGGCGGCGGTATCACGATTACGAATTTTTCTGCATTCTCTGTTTCGATTGGTTCTGAAAATCTATTTTCGAGCCAAAATTCGTTCCATCGTTTCTCGAGCTCTAATGGTTCGTAATTTTTAGAAATTTCCATTTCAAACTCCTATGCTACATTTTTATAAACTTCGATAAAATATCGCGTCTTAATTTGTATGTCAACCGATATTGCCGTTTTTTTATTTAAAAAACCTTGCTTTTTTATTGTAATCAAACATTTTTTGGTTGTTTTAATAAGGAGATAGACACTTGAAAAAAACAACAATTTTAGAAGCGATAATTTTTTACATAGTTTTTGCATTTTTGATTGTAATCGTTGCAGTGGGGATATGGCGTGATGCTGAGAAAATTGCCATCAGAGATTTTGCGAAAAGTCAAATATTGACGGCGAAGGAGACCATCCGTGGTTTGCAAACTGTTCTGCGAAGTATCGAGGGCGATGCAAAATATTTAGCATCGCTTCCTGAAATTGTCTCCAAGAATAAAAAATTCACTTATGAGCAGTTCTGGTCATTATACAAAGCCCGGAGCTCTATATTAGCTACACTAACTCGTATGGATTCCACAGGAACTATCGTATATACTGTTCCATATACCGATTATGAAGACTCGGATATATCTTACCAACCACACATAAAAAAAATTCTTTCGACCCACAAACCTGTGATAGGTGGTCCTATAAAAACTGTGCAGGGGTTCGATGCTATTATTTATCATTATCCCGTATTCGTGAACGACTCGATTTTCGATGGCAGTGTAGCGGCAATAGTTTCATTCGATAGTCTCGTGAACCAATTTTTTCAGCCGCTAATCCTTAAAAATAAACAGATAGTTTGGCTCGCAGATGGAAAGGGCAAAATACTAATCCATTCAAAATTACCATCCGGGATAAGTTTAGATTCCGTATATGCTATTCCTAAAAACGATATTCTAAACGATTTTTTACAAAATTTTCCTCCCCTTTCCGATAATTTTTTAGTCTATCGCGATGAAAACGGCAAAAAACGAATACTTTCGTTCTGCTCTATATGGATTGGAACAGACCATTGGGTTCTCGGATTGGATAGCGATATGTCAAATGCACTAACAGCTTTTTTATCTATGCGAAAAAAAATCATTATTATCACGATGGTCGCATTAATACTAATTCTATTTACCGTTCTCATTATAACATCGCAGATAACACGAAAGAAACAAATAGAGAATCAAAATAAGATACTGAAAATCAAAAATGAACATAGGGAAAGATTGGACTATATATATCGCTTCGCACAATCGTTATTATATCCGGAATCTATAAAGGATGTCATTCCTCAAATTATAAAAGCGGTTTCAGAAATTTTACGAGTTCCTATTGTTCTCTCCTGGTTTCACGAACAGGATTCTGACATTTTAACACCAGGTCCATTCCTCGTGGATGATTTTAAACTTATGGACGAACTTAGAAATTCGCAGATAGATATAGCAAATATCGAGCTTAATCCAAAAATCGGTAATATAGATTTGCTGAAAGTGAAAAGCCACATAGTAGTTCCGATAGAAGTATTGAACAAAAGCAATCCCTCATTAGCCGTCATTACTCATACACTTCGAATTTTACATTCATACACTCATATTATATTCCTGATTCTTAAAATCAGGGACGATATTTTCGGATGTATAGCGGTTCCAAATTCAGCCAGCGAAAATATCGATGCCGAACTTATCGAGACATTCGAGCTCTCTATTTCACAGACACTTTATATTCGCAAAATATTGAATGAGTTAGCAGCCACTAATCGAATTCATCAGGATATACTCAATACAATCGACAAGGCTGTTTTTCTTGTGGATTCGTATTTCAAAATTCTTTCTGCATCGCCTATGTTCTATCGAATCTACGAGATTTCGCAGGAGGCGGTGGGTAAAAATCTATTCCAAGTCGTTCCATTTTTGAAAAATCTGCACAGAGAACAAGCATACAGCGAGGTTATCAAGACCAGAATGAGCATTGAAACGGAAGAAACTCATATATTGAACGATGGAAGAAAGGTATACACTCGAACGAAAATAATTCCTATAGTAGAGGAAAATGCCAGGGTTAGCCGGATTTTAACAATAGTCGATGATATAACGAATTTCAGAGTTTTAGAGGAACAGTTAAAACATACCGCCGAGGAATTATCCATAAAAAACAGGCAGTTGGAAAAACTCGCTATTACCGACGAACTGACTCAATTGCGAAATTACAGATATTTCACCGAGCAATTACCTGAGAAAATTCGGCAACATCGTCGTGAGAAGAAACCGCTGGTGCTTCTCACTATGGATTTGGACAATTTTAAGGATTATAACGATACCTATGGGCATCAGGCAGGAGACAAATTATTATCCGAAATCGCCGAGATAGTTCGAGGATTCATAAGAAGCGACGATTTCGCATCCCGATACGGCGGCGATGAATTCGTTTTGGTTTTATCCGATTGCACTGCTGAGGAGGGCATAGAGACAGCGGAAAGACTTTGCAGACGAATCGCCGATACTCCTTTTGCCGATGCTATGGGAAGTCGAGTGGAGCACATAACTTCCAGCATAGGAGTAGCACTTCTGACCGATGATGTCCCCGATGCAGATGAACTTCTCAGACGAGCAGATACCGCATTGTATGTATCCAAATCACGGGGAAGAAATAGAGTTACTTTCTACGAGGTGAAAATTGAGAATACTATTTGAAATATCGCTTATTATCATCTCGACAATTTTACCGCTTGCAGTCGCTGAACCGATAAAATGCGGAACACAGCAGGCTTTGCAAAATTATTTTGCCAAGGGAAAGTCCCAACAAGTCCCAGATTTACCATTTTCCTATGGAACGGAGCATTTCAAACTGTGGTATGACACCACCGGGAACGATGCGGTTTATCCAGCGGATACAGACGATAATGAAATACCGGATTATATCGAACAGGCGGGGATTTATCTCGAACAAGTATGGAATATTGTCGTAGATTCGCTCGGCTATCGGCGACCACTTCCCGATACACTTTGGCTGCCCGATACAGCGGATTATGGCGGCGATGCAAGAACCGATGTGTATTTTGTCAATATGGGACGAGGACTCTACGGCGAAACTCAACCGCGAGCGAACCATTTCGATGGCATCTCGAACAAGGCGACCGCATACATCGAGATTCAATCGGATATGACCAGACTGGAAAACTATGCGGATAATCCGTTTCCGCCGCTCAAAGTTACCTGTGCCCACGAATTTTTCCACACGGTTCAGTTCGCATATCATTGCCCTTCGGATGCCGAGTATTCGAATTTCATCTGGTGGATGGAGGCTACAGCCGTTTTCAACGAGGAATTTTGCTATGACGACATAAACGATTATTATCTCTATCTCGGCGAATTTCAGGACAATCCGCAAGTGCCATTGTTCATCAAAGACCCAGGAATTACGACAGAATATGGTGGCGTTATGTTTCCGATATTTTTAGAGGAATTTTACTCGTCAGATACTGTGCGTTTCACGGGACTTTTGATAAAGCGGATATGGGAAATTTGCGAGAGCGAAACCCCTGTCGATGCTGTCGATGATGCTCTCGCTGAAGTCGGCTCATCCCTTATGGATGCCTATGCCAATTTCACATATTGGAGAATTAGGACGGAGGACCAGTGGCAGTCGGGATATTTTAGCGAGGGAGCAAACTATCCCCTACCCAAGATGGATTCCGTTCAGATAGAAAATACTTTTACAGACGATTTCAACATACGGCCGTTGGGAACAAAATATTTTATTCTTCCATACGCCTATGATGAAAATGGCGTTATAGCGAGTTTAACATCGTCCACACAATATATATCGTCTCAACTCGAGGTTATGAGAATCGAGATTTCGCAATCTTCTCCGCTCGGTGGTTTCGACCTTGTGGAACTCGGCGATACTTTCGGCATCGCTGGTAGATGGCAATATCGGGCAATCGCTTATGCACCGCTTTTATATTCTGCTCCGCTTTCTGCCGACTTCTCGATATGGCTCGATTCAGAGGATACTTCGATTGTCCCTGTCAACAAAAAAAACGAGGTGTATCACCCGTTCCCGAATCCTTGTGATAATGGAGTGGTGAAATTCCCGATAGATATTATTTCCCCCGCTGATGTCGCCGTTCATATTTTTACTACTTCTGGTGAAAATATATGGAATTTCGGTGAAGAAATAAGTCTTCCCGACTATCTTGAAATAGAATGGAATTGCACAAATTCGTCCGGTTCAAATGTATCACCTGGAATATATATTGCCCAAATCGATGTAGGGACAAAGACTAAATTTTTTAAACTTTTCATTTCTCGATAGAAAATTTAAAAACGATGAACTTGACCAAATAAAATTTATTACTATTTTTTTTAGATTTAATTAATCGATACGAAATTTCTCGTTTCACTTCCGCTTCTGCGGGAGGAAATTCTTTTATTTTGCAGAAATTTAAACCGACACACAGTTAGGAGGAAAAATGCGGAAGTTTTTAGTTCTCGCTGTTTTTGCAATCTTCGTGATGCCGATTTTTGCGCAGGGATTGCAATGGTTACCAAATAGATTTATAATTCACTTCTATTCGGATTTTGATATTTCATTTACTACTGGGCAAGATGGCATAGTTCACTGTGGAATCGCAGAAATCGATAGTTTGATGGAAACATACGAAGCCACAGGTGCAAAGCGGATTATGCCATTGGCTACGAATCCGAAAATCGCTCGACTTCGATACCCGATTAGGAATATGTTCGTAATTTTTGCTAATGTCGATTCTGCTCGAATCCCCGATATTTGTGAGGATTTCAAAAATTCGAGATATGTTCAGGATGCCAGCCCCGACTATTTCTTCCCCGAGGATGTTATCCCAAACGACCCTCGATACAGTTCGCAGTGGCATCTCGAAAAGGTAAATATGCCGGATGTGTGGGAATATATCACCGATGCGAACGATGTTCTTGTTACAGTTCTCGAGCAGGTGGAATGGTATCATCAGGACCTTTATGATAATATCTGGGTGAATTCTGGCGAGGACCTCGATAGTGATGGTGTTCCTATGGACCCCGATGATTTGAACGGTGTCGATGATGATGGCAATGGCTATGTCGATGATTTAATCGGTTGGGATTTTGTATTCGATGACAACGACCCCGATGCCAGTGCGGAATTCGAATCTGACCACGGAACGATGTGCTCGGGCATTATAGCTGCTGTTGGAAACAACAACGAGGGAGTTTCTGGCGTTGTTTGGCATACTAAAATCGTTTGCCTTTCCTCAGACAGTGCAGGAGGACATATCCAGTCCGCTATTGTTGCTGCAATGCAATATGGAATGGAAAATGGTGTAGATATTTACAGCCTTTCCTATGGTGGTTATTCATCATCAGCCCCAGCGAGACTATATTATCAAGTTGCTCACGATAATTACAATGCAATTCTTGTCGGTGCAGCTGGAAATGAAAGTGTATCTGATATATCATTCCCAGCAGGATACTCGTTCGTTCTTGCGGTGGGTTCTACCAACGAAATGGACAGAATTTCTTGGTTTTCCAATTATGGCACCTGGGTCGATGTTATGGCACCAGGAGAAAATATTTTAACTACTACTGTTGATTCTACATACGAATCTGTCGATGGCACATCTATGTCCGCACCCGTTGTAGCAGGTATTGCAGCATTGATGAGACATTCATTCCCCGATTCGAGCAACGACTTTATCTACGAAAAAATTCGCGAAGGCACAGATAATATCGATAGTTTAAATCCAGGATATGAGGGAATGCTCGGAACGGGCAGAGTCAACGCTGCAAAAGCTCTATATCAGTGGCGATTTCCGTTTATGGTGCTCGACTCATTTAAGGTAATTGATGCCGATGGAAACGGCAGAGTTACTCCCGGCGAAAGTGCCGAACTGTATGTATTCTATCATAATGAACCTGGATGGCAGACCGCGGAAAATTTAAGATTATTCGTCTCCACAGACGATACACTCATCGATTTCACCGCCGACAATGTGGAAATCGGCGATATTGGACCTGGCGAGCAAGGGAATAATCTTTCCGAACCTGCCACATTTCATGCTGCTGATGAGTTTTTCACAGGACGCGATGTAAAGTTCCGCCTCAGAGTATTTTCCAGTTCGATGGGATACAGCAAAACAGAATACATAACAGTTCGTATCAGTTATGCTCCGATTTTTGTCTACGAGTGCGATGGCGAAAATATGTTCTCATCATTTCTAAACGCTACACTGAGCGATGGAAAAGTTATCTACGATGATTGGGTGCGCGATTCTATGGGCATTTTCGATGACGATATTTTGAATCAATATGTCAGAACGCTATTTGTCATCGGTGGAAATGACAGCACAAACATTCTCTCCGATTCGGAAATCGATATGCTCGAAAACTTTATGGACAACGGAGGAAATGTTATTCTTTCAGGACAGTATTATACCGATTCTCTCGCTGTATCTCATCCCGATTTTCTACAAAATTACTTCGGAGCTCAGCACGATGAAGACAATGTGAATAGAATGTGGGGACTTTATGTTGTCGGTGTGGATGACGATTCGATTTCCGATGGAATGATGCTGAAATGTATCACAAATTCCGATGCCGCAAACAACCAGTTCTCGTTCGGAACAGCATATCCAACGGGCACGGGTATCGGCTTTCTTCGATATCAATCGGATTCCATCGACACGAGATACGCCGGAATACGAAATACTTTGGCATCGGGCGGGAAATCGATATTGCTCGAATTCGGCATCGAGGGTGTGTGCAATGGTGTAGCGGGTTTCACCTATCGCGATTCGCTCGTAGCGAGAATGCTCAGATGGATGGGCGAAGAATATACAGAAATCGGCGAGCCGAAACCTGCCAAACCCAATAGAATTAAAATTACTGCATCGCCGAATCCATTCAACAGTTCCGTTCGGATAGAATTCAACGCAGATGGAAAGTATTCTGTGGATATATACGATTTCTCGGGCAAATTGGTCAAATCGTTCGGAACGAACTATGGGCAGGGACGCGTTTCCGTGGAGTGGAACGGAAAGAACAATCACGGGCAACAGGTTGCAACTGGTATGTATTTGGTAGAAATCCGTTCGCTCGGTAAGACTGCGGTATCGAAAATCGTATTCGTGAAATAGATGGACATCCATCCGCACCTTTAAGGTGTTTTCTCGGTGCGACTTCTGCTGATGAATGGAATAGGCAATCCCTTGTTGCACCGCAAGGTTGTAATGATGGCAGGGATTGGTTCATCGTTATTTTTTAAATTTTGAAATTGGAGGTAATTATG
>CAYRNI010000056.1:4232-12689 GCA_964425665.1 uncultured bacterium | reverse complement strand
CTAATTTCAAGACTGATATTAATGCTGATTTTGAAAAATTTTATATTCTTCCAAATATCGTAAGAAAATTTTTGGAATCATATTTAGGTTTTAAGTTTCCTGATGGTAAATCAATACGAAATAAAATTAGCAAATTGGTTACAGAAAAAGAATCCACTGAGATTTGGAAATTCATTAGTCAATACTCTCATAGTGGAACAAGTGAACGAATCACAAATTTCCCTGATTTAAGCGAATGTCAGAAAGTAGTGAGTATTGTTTTAGATGCAATAAAAAAACAAGATGAAGAGCATTTTTATATCCTTTGTGAACAATGTAATTAGGCAGGAGATTTAAATACCCAACAAATCATCTAACATAAGTTTGCAGAAGGCGAAAAAGGCAAAAGAATGCAATAGACGAAAATCCAATAAATAAAAAAATGGAAATTTATATCCTACCGCGCGATTTTTCATTCTTTTCGCAGTATCTTTGAAAGATACCAATCCATTTCTGGTATTCGGCATCAGCCACATAATTTTCAAATTCCTTTTCAAATATTTTCGTTGCGTTATATATAAAAGTGGTTATCATTTTTGGAAGTTATGGAGGTGAAAATGACATATAGAAAACTCGATAAGGAAATCAAGCAGACGCAGTTGGAGGATGAAATCTTAGATTTCTGGGACAGCGAGAATATTTTTGCGAAATCGCTGGAAATTGCGAAAGATTTGCCGAGGTTCAATTTTTATGAGGGTCCGCCGACCGCGAATGGCAAACCGGGGGTTCATCATATCATATCTCGGACGGTTAAGGATATTGTCTGCCGATACAAGTCCATAACAGGATATTATGTCGAGCGCAAAGCGGGATGGGATACTCACGGCTTGCCTGTGGAAATCGGCGTGGAGAAACAACTCGGGATGAAATCTAAACGAGATGTGATAGAATATGGTATCGAGGAGTTCAATAGGAAGTGTCGCGACAGCGTGTTCACATATCTCAAAGATTGGGAGTGGATGACACGCCGAATCGGTTTCTGGCTCGATTTGAAAAATGCTTATATCACATACAATCCCGAGTATATCGAAACTGTGTGGTGGATGATTGCTCAATTTTTCAAGAAAGGGATGATATACAAGGGCTATAAAGTTCTCCCCTATTGTGCTCGTTGTGGCACGGGTCTTTCCGACCACGAAGTCGCACTCGGATACCGCGACACCGAGGACCCATCTGTCTATGTTACGATGAAACTGACCTCGCCTCTGCCCGATGAAAGCGAAATTCCCGATAACACATATTTTCTGGTATGGACAACTACCCCGTGGACATTACTTTCCAATGTTGCTCTGGCGGTTCATCCCGAATATACCTATCTGCTTGTCGGATACGAGGGAAAAAAATATCTAATCGTTAAAGACCGAGCCGATGCCGTTCTGGGCGAGGGCAATTACGATGTGCTGAAATCCTATAAAGGCACACAGTTGCAAGGCATAAATTACGAGCCGCTGTTCAGATTTGTCGAACCCGAGCAGAAATGCTGGTTCGTCATAAATGCCGATTATGTTACCACCGAGGATGGCACGGGGATAGTGCATATCGCGCCCGCATTCGGAAAAGAAGATTTCGAGGAGGGTCAGCGGTGGAATCTTCCGCTGGTTCAACTCGTAGATGGCGAAGGACACATAAAACAGGATGCCGAGCCGTTTGCTGGCTTGTGGTTCAAGGATGCCGACAAGCCGATTATGGCAGATTTGAAAGAGCGGGGTCTGCTTTTCCGCCGAGAGACTGTTGTTCACAGCTATCCGTTCTGCTGGCGATGCGACTCCCCGCTTCTGCAATATGCCCGTTCGAGTTGGTATATCCGCACCACCGCATACAAGGACAAATTGCTCGAACAGAACGAGAAAATCAAATGGTATCCGCCACAAATCGGGGCGGGTCGCTTCGGCGAGTGGCTGAAAAACAATATCGACTGGGCGATATCCCGCGAGAGATTCTGGGGAACTCCCCTGAACATCTGGATTTGTGAGAATTGTGGAAAACAAGTTGCTGTGGAATCTTTCGAGCAGTTGGAAAAATTGTCGGGCAAAAAATTACCGGACGATTTCAACCCGCACAAGCCATATATAGATGAATATACGCTAAAATGTCCTGATTGTGGCGGTGTTATGCGGCGCACTCCCGAAGTTTTAGATTGCTGGTTCGATAGCGGTGGGATGCCTTTCGCTCAATATCACTATCCATTCGGGATTTCGGAGGAGGAGTTCGCCAAAAAATTTCCCGCAGATTTTATCGCCGAGGGTGTCGACCAGACGCGAGGATGGTTCTATACACTTCTTGCGATATCCACATTCATTAAGGGTGAATCGCCTTATAGGACTTGTGTCTCAATCGAATTGGTTCTCGATAAAAACGGACAAAAGATGAGTAAATCGAAAGGCAATGTTGTCGACCCTGTCGAAATTATTATGAAATACGGTGCCGACCCGCTGCGATGGTATTTTATCACGACGAGTCCGCCTTGGCTTCCGACAAAATTCGACACCGATGGAATTGCCGAGACATCGAGAAAATTTTTCGATACGCTGCGGAATACCTACAATTTCTTCGCACTATATGCGGAAATCGATGGCTACAAGCCGCAGCCGTTGCCAGCGAAACTCGACAATATTATGGACAGATGGCTCGTATCTCGGTTGCAAACTCTCATAGGGCAGTATCGCGATTGGATGGAGGATTATCAGATGACTCGTGCTGCTCGAGCGATTCAAAGTTTTGTTATCGACGAACTGTCCAATTGGTATGTGCGAAGAAACCGCCGCCGTTTCTGGACAAGCGGTATGGACGAGGATAAGAACACAGCGTATTCGGTGCTATGGAATGCTCTCGTAGAAATTTGCAAACTGACTGCTCCGCTAATTCCAATCACATCGGATTATTTCTGGCGGGCATTGACAGAGCCGATTCGCGATGATGTTGGTGAATCGGTTCACTTCCAGCAGATACCCGATGCCAAACCCGAGCTAATCGCACCGGAACTCGAAGAGCAGATGTCTCTGGCGATAAAAATTGTCGAGCTCGGACGCTCGGCGAGGAATTCCGCTCGAATCAATATCCGCCAGCCGCTGAGCGAAATTTTTGCGATACTCGACACCGAAACCGAATTGATACCAGAAATCCACGATGTTATTCTGGAGGAACTCAATGTGAAAAGTCTGGAATTTGCCTCCGATTCACAAAAGTTCATAGAATACAAAGCGAAACCGAATTTCAAAACATTGGGCAAGAGATTCGGTTCGAGAATGCCTCAGGTTAAAGCGGCAATCGAAGCGTTATCATCTAATGATTTGGCTTCTGGGATGGAACAGAAAAAATGGTATGTATCTATCGATGGCGAGGAACACACGCTCGGCGAGGATGAATTGATTGTCGAAATCGAGTCGAAAAAACCATATATAGTCTCTGCGGACAAAAATATCGCTATCGCATTGGATACGACTATAACACCTGAACTGCGTGCGGAGGGACTCGCCCGCGAGGTCGTCAATCGCGTGCAGAACACTCGGAAGGAAGCAGGTCTCGATGTTACCGACAGAATAGAATTGTCATTTTTAACCGATGATGACGAACTTTTGGATGTTCTGAAAAATTTCAGTGATAAAATCGCTCAGGAGACTCTCGCAAAAACAATAACATTTGCTCCAATCGAGAGCGCGAAATTCTCGAAAGTATGGAAAATTGGCGACAGCGAATTGACAATATCGCTGAAAAAGAAATAATACGATGGAAACAATCGAGAAATTAGAGAAAGAACTGGAAACAGCGACAGGAGAAAAGAAATTCGAGGTTCTGCGCGGCCTTTCGATGGAATATCTTAAAATATCGCCATCGAAGGCTATGGAGTATGGACTGAAGGCATACGAGGAAGCGAAAAAACTCGATAAGAACGAATATCTAATATCTTCATTGATACTCATCAGCAATGGGTATTTCAGTATAGGGAATTTCAAAAGAACGCAGGAATTTCTCGAAAAAGCATTGCAACTTACTCGATATGAATCTGATGAAAAATATAAGTCGAACATACTCAACAACCTCGGACTCGTAAAATGGAGACAGGATAAATACGACGAAGCATTGAAATACATATTCAAATCCCTCGAAATCAGGGAGAAATTAGAGCCCCAAAATGAAAGTGAAATTGAGGGGAAAAAAGAAACAATATCACAATGTTATGATAATCTCGGAGTAATTTATTACAGTTTAAGGAACTACGAAAAGGCACTCGAATATTTAAAAAAATCCCTCGAAATAAAAAAATCGTTGAAAAAGACCGACCAAATTGCCCTCACATTGAATAATATCGGTGCAATTTTACGCGAAACAGGCAAATACGACGAAGCGTTAAAATATCTTACAGAATCTCTGGAATTTAAGGAGAAATCCGATAATAGAATGGGCATCATAAATTCTTTATTAAATATCGCTTCCATATACAGGGAAATGAAAAAATACGATGAAGCCACAAAATATTTCGATAGGATATTGAAACTATGCGATGAAACAGACAACAAAGTGGAATTGGCGATGACTGAAATCGAAATAGCGAAAGTGAAAATAGAGCAGGATAAAATGGATGAGGCAATCGAGTTTCTGGAAAAAAGTTTATCAATCGGCGAGGAAATCGATGCCCCAAACATCATTAGAGAAAGTTGTGAACAGTTGTCGAATATTTATGAGAAAATTGGCGATTTTCGAAATGCACTGATATATTTCAAAAAATCTATCGCGGCAAAGGATAGAATCATTCAGGAGGAACGAAATAGGGCAATCGCCGAGATGGAAATCAAATACGAGACGGAGAGAAAAGAGCGAGAACTCGAAATAGCAAATCTCAAAAATGTGGAGTTGAAAAAAGCGAATGAGGAATTAGTCGAGACACAGAGGGCTTTGCAGGAATACCGCGATAATTTAGAGCAACTTGTTCAAAAGCGTTCGCAGGAACTGTCTGAAAGTTATAGAAAATTGCGTCAGACATTCGATGCGATTATAAAAACGATGACGAAAGTTGTCGAATTCCGCGACCCCTATACGGCGGGTCATCAGGAACGAGTGGCTCAGCTTGCGGTGGCAATCGCCGAGCAGATGAAACTCGATGAACATACAATCGAAGGAATTAGATTGGCGGGAATGGTCCACGATATCGGCAAGATATATGTTCCATCTGAAATTTTGACAAAACCCGGCAGATTGAACCCTGTGGAATTTATGCTGATTAAAAACCATTCCACCGCCGGATACGAAATCTTAAAGTCGATAGATTTCCCGTGGGATATCGCCAAAATAGTTCGTCAACATCACGAGCGACTCGATGGCTCCGGCTACCCCGATGGAATATCCGGCGATGAAATCACACTCGAAGCCAAAATCATCGCTGTCGCCGATGTCGTGGAGGCTATATCCTCGCACAGACCGTATAGACCTGCACTCGGTATCGATATCGCTCTCGACGAAATCGAAAAGAATGCGGGGAAACTATACGACGAGGATATCGTTCGGGTATGTGTTAAAATTTTTAGAGAAAAGAAATTCGAATGGAAATAAATTTTTATGGCAGGTGAACTATGTTCGAGCAACTTACGGATAAATTGAACGATGCGTTCAAATCGCTGACAGGTCGCGGAAAACTCACTGAAAAAAATATCCGCGATGGACTAAAAGAAGTCAGGCGAGCGCTTTTAGAAGCCGATGTCAATTTCAAGGTGGTAAAAAAATTCATCGCCGATGTGGAAAAGGAAGCGGTCGGGGCAAAGGTTTTAAGCTCCGTCACTCCCGGTCAGCAGATAATTAAAATCGTCCACGATAAGATGATAGAGCTTCTCGGCGGGAAGCAACCGCCCAAAATCCAACTGCCCAAGGCGAACCCGACAATTTTAATGCTCGTCGGACTTCAAGGTTCGGGGAAAACCACCAATGCGGGCAAACTCGCGTTGTGGCTTCACCAGAACGGCTGGAAACCCGCACTCGTCGCGCTGGATGTATATCGTCCCGCTGCACCGGAGCAACTCGCGACAATCGCAAAGCAAATCGGAATGCCTGTTGTTATGCCGCAATTTATGGAGAAACCGCTATCTGTCGCTCGGCGTGCTGTTCAGGAGGCGAAAATTAAGGGCTGGGACATCTTGATTCTCGATACAGCGGGGCGTCTCCAAATCGACGATACAATGATGCGCGAGTTAGAGGAATTACAGATTCGTTTGCGTCCACAGGCGGTATTTCTCGTCGTCGATGCGATGACAGGACAGACCGCCGTCGATGTCGGCGAAGAATTCGCCAAAAGAATCGGTATCGATGGCTTCATCCTGACGAAACTCGATGGCGATGCCAAGGGCGGTTCCGCACTATCGCTGCGCGAGGTTGTCGGCAAACCGATACTATTCGTCGGAACCGGTGAAAAAATGGATGCACTCGAACCTTTCTATCCCGACCGAATGGCGAGTAGAATTCTCGGTATGGGCGATGTCGTGACCATCGTCGAAAAAGCACAGAAGGCATTCGACCAAAAGGAAGCCGAAAAATTACAGAAAAAACTGCTCCGCGCCGAATTCACATTCTCCGACTTCTTGGAGCAACTCAAACAGTTGCAAAAGATGGGACCGCTCGAGGACATTATGAAAATGATTCCAGGTGCTCGCAAGATGAAGTTCGAGTTCGATGAAAAGGAGCTCAAACACATCGAGGCGATAATCAATTCGATGACACCTCAGGAGCGTGAGAAACCATCTATAATCAATGGCAGCAGGCGGAAGCGAATCGCACGAGGCAGCGGGACATCTGTGCAGGATGTCAATCGCTTGCTCAAAGAATTCAATGCTATGCGCGAGATGTTCAAGAAGATGAAGAAGGGCAAAAAATCGTTCGGTTTGCCATTCGGTTTAGGAATGTGATTATTTCGATAACTCAAAGCAATTAACGACTCATTAGAACTAAGTGCGAGTAAATTCCAAAGACCAGCATTCCATCGCTAATCCATCTGTCATATCAAAAAATAAAGTTTTAGTATTTCAAATTTTTGTATCCTAATAAATAAATCTTGACAATTGCAAACTATGAGATATTTTTCACAATTGAAATGGGCAACGCTAATAATGAAAATAGTTATCGACCCGCAGAAGAAATTAAAAAAAGCATTCTGAATTGCATATCGGAACTCGAGGAGCAAGAGAAAAAACTTCACGATTGCATTATGCAGCATATCGATGAGTTCGAAGAAGCACAAAAACTGTGTAATTTCTTAAAGGACCGTTGCACCGCGAGAGGAGAAAAATTAAAGGAGCTCTCCCGTGCTAAAACTCGTTTTGTAATGGAAGTTTCACACGAACTTAAAGCCCCTTTAGCTGCAATTCAAAGTCTTTTACAGGTGATTTTGAAGGGATATGTGAAAACCCCTGAAAAACAAATGGAACTTATTGAACGAGCATATAACCGTGCAGGGGAACTTTTAAGTTTAGTAAAAGATATGTTAGACTTGACAAGAATAGAACTTCATCCGAACACTCTGCCTATGCGATGCGATGATTTACATTCCATTATCGTGAATGTAAGCCGTGAGTTTGAAGAAAAAGCAGCAGCAAGAAACATTGTTGTTAAAAATAATCTACCCGATAGCATTCCTCCTGTGATGATAAATCGTCCTGCTATAAAAAGAGTATTAGAAAACCTCATTTCCAATGCCATCAAATACAACAAAGATGGTGGAAATGTAGAGATAATAGCAAAAAATGTAGATGACAAATTTGTCGAGGTTATTGTATCGGATACGGGCTTCGGGATACCCGATGAAGAAATCCCTAAACTTTTTGAAATATTCTTTCGTGGGAAAACAGCAAGCAACACAAAAAGAGAAGGCACAGGATTAGGACTCTCTATGACAAAAAAAATAATAGATGCCCACGGTGGAAAAATTTGGGTGGAAAGTGAACTAAATAAAGGGAGTAAATTTCACTTCACTGTTCGTATAGATAAAAACTGCGAGAAGGAGGAAATAAAAAATGAAAAAGGTTCTAATCATTGACGATGACCCTGATTTCGTAGAAGCCAATAAAATAGTTCTCGAAGCCGAAGGATACGATGTCGATTTCGCCTACGATGGAGATGAAGGTTTGGCTAAATTACAGAAAACAAAACCCGATATCGTGATATTGGATGTAATGATGAAAAGCAAATCGGAAGGATTTTCATTGGCACAAAAAATGGCGAGTGACCCGGTGCTTAAAAATATTCCCATCCTTATGATTTCATCTGTTCAAAAGAAAACAGGTTTCCATTTCGATTACCGCACAGATAACGACTACATCCCTGTGGATAATTTTCTCGAGAAACCAGTTTCTCCCGAAAAACTGATAGCAGCAGTCAAGGCACTCGTGCATTGAAAACCTATCTTGTTCCTCCACTTTGAAAAATATACCAATCCTT
>CAYRNI010000056.1:0-4132 GCA_964425665.1 uncultured bacterium | reverse complement strand
GGAGAAAAATGGAACAGGACAAAATAAATTCTCATCATCTCCGACCTGTTGAACACTAATATCGAACAGGGATATCTTATTTTTGCAAAGTGTTTCCGCGACTCATCTATCCATCCGTAAATGAAATAAAAGAAAAAAATATCATTGCATCCGATTTATCTGATAGTAATATATTCTGACATAGAATTTTATCTTTAAGTAGAAGGAACCAATATCAGGGCATTAGGATTGAGGAGAAAAAATGAACGATGTCCAATACCAAGAGCCACAGAACAAAATTCCGATAAATCGAGTCGGGATTAAGGACTTATCATATCCCATAAAGGTTTTAGACAGGCGAAATGAATCTCAGCATACGGTTGCCAAAATATCTATGTTCGTGGATTTACCCGAGAAATTTCGCGGGACTCATATGAGCCGATTCATCGAGATATTAAACAAATACGAGGGTGAAATCGCATACAAGGAACTGCGACCCATTCTCGAGGAAATGATAAAAATTTTCGATGCGCGATGCGCTCACCTTTCGATGAAGTTCCCATACTTTATCGAGAAAAATGCGCCCGCAACCCGAACACCATCGCTGATGAAATACGATGCCTTTTTCGATGCTAAACTCTCCGATACTTACGAATTCGAACTCGGCGTTAAAGTGCCGGCACTTACACTATGTCCCTGCTCGAAAGAGATTTCCGAAAGAGGAGCTCACAATCAGCGAGCATATATTACGATTACTGTTCGATTTTCCGAGTTTGTCTGGCTCGAGGAACTGATAGAAATCGCAGAGAAATCCGCCAGTTCGCCGGTATATTCACTTCTTAAACGACCCGATGAAAAATTTATCACCGAGCGGTCATACGACAACCCTAAATTTGTCGAGGATGTCGTCAGAGATGCAGCGAAAATGCTCGCCGACGATAACCGAATAACCTATGCAAAAATCGAGGCGGAAAGTTTCGAGTCGATTCACAACCACAACGCTTACGCGATGATAGAGTTGAAAAAATGAGTTTTTCATATCCACAGGCAATCGAGTATTTAAACTCGCTATACAATTACGAAGCAGATGCCAAAAGGCAAACCTCTCCCCCATTTCATCTCGAATCGATAGGGAGACTTTTGGCAAAACTCGGCGAACCGCATAAAAAATATAAAGTGGTTCATATAGCGGGAACGAAGGGCAAAGGTTCGGTCGCTGCGATGCTCACATCGATTGCCCTCGATTCTGGATTATCTGTCGGGACTTATATTTCACCACATTTACTAAATATCCGTGAGAGGATTCAACTGTCTGGCGAGCCGATATCCGAAAAAGATTTTGCCGATGCGGTTTTTGCGGTCAGCGATGTAATCGGCGACCGCCCGAAGGAATACGCCACATTTTTCGAGGTCTTGACTGCTGCGGCTTTCTGGACTTTCGCTCGAAAAAAGGTGGATATCGCGGTTATCGAATGTGGTCTCGGCGGAAAATTCGATGCGACGAACATCGTTTTGCCCGATGTCGCGATTATCACACGAATCGGTCTCGACCACACGGAAAGGTTGGGGAATACAGTCGCCGAAATCGCTCAGGACAAATCGCAAATAATCAAACAGGGCAGTGTCGCGATTGTCGGCGAGCAAAACGATGAAGCACTCGAACCGATAATCCAAAGAATCGAGGAAGTCGGTGCAAAATCGTTCATATCGGGCAGAGATTTCGACTACTCGGTAGAAAAATCATCGCTCGATGGTATCGAATGCGAATTTCAATCCTACGATGAAAAATTCCGCTACACTGTTCCGCTGATTGGAAAATTTCAGGGGGAGAATTCATCGACGGCAATTATGACAGCGAAAGTTTTAGGTTTCGATACGCAAAAGATAATATCGGGTATCGGCAAAGTTAAAATTCGTGGGCGTATGGAGATAATCGGTCGCGAGCCACTCGTGATTGTCGATGGTGCGCACAATCCATCATCTGCTGCTACGACTGCTGGTGAAATATTCGACCTCGGATTGGCACCAGCGGTTTTTGTCATCGGGATAAACCGTCCGAAAGATTTTGCGAATATGCTCAAATATTGGTCGAAAGTAGCGAAATATTTTATTTTCACTCGACCGGATAGCCCGCGGGCATACTCGCCCGAAATGCTTAAAAATTTTGCCGAGCACAATTTCGGAATACCGAGCATCCTCGAAGACAGCCCTGAAAATGCACTCGAAAAGGCATACTCGATAGCAGGCAAATATGGAACAATTTTCATCGCGGGTTCATTATATCTCGCTGGGGACATTTTGCGAACTCGTTCTATCTCCATATACAAACACAACTTATGAATTCTCTAAAGGATAAATTGATAATTTTTAACAAATGTTCAAAAATATTTTTCGCATAATTGACAAATATATGTTGACATTTTGAAAAAAATATTTAGTTTTGTAAATGAATATGATTCGGCATTTTCGATTAGCAAAATCGAGAAGTGGCTGGTGATAATAGATAATCGGCTTATCGAAAAATCGAATCATACCTATTCTCTTGTCTTTAGTATTATGGTCATCACAGAGGCGAAAATGCTATTGCATCACCTCCGAGGAGCCATCGGGACAGAGAAATGTGAAACTAATTAGGAGGTCAGAATGCAAGGCAGTAAGGTCTATGTGGGCAATTTGAATTACTCGACTACCGAGGACGATTTGAGAACTCTATTTTCCGCCTATGGGACTGTTGCGACAGTCAATATCATAGAGGGTAGAGGTTTCGGATTTGTTGAGATGTCCAGCCCAGAAGAAGCTGAAAAAGCGAAAGATGCGTTAAACGATACGGAGTTCAAGGGCAGAACAATCAAGGTAGACGAAGCACGCCCACCGAGAAAAAGATACAATGACCGCGGCAGAGGCGGCGGTTATAATAGATACTAAACCATAAAATTAAAGAAAAACAAAATTTATTATTAACCAGCCATTTCATTTTAAACCCACGAGTAAAATCGTGGGTTTTTAATTTAATTTTCTATTTTCTCGCTTTTTTAGGAAATCCATATTTTTCATCAAGTCGATTAATATCTCTCGCCTGTTTTTCGATGGGTCATCTATTACGATTTCGAGTAATTTATTCAGAACCTCGCCGACAATAGGACCTGGTGGTATTTGCAAAATATTCATAACATCGTTGCCATTCACGGCGAGACTTTTTACGGACAACGGCGGTTTCTCCGATAGAATTTTCATAGTTCGTTCATAGTATTCCATCTCTGCGTCCATATCTCCGCCGAGACCTTGCGCTTTGGTATCCGCGAATCGAAGTTGGAAAATATCGTCGAGCAACTCCTCGCCTATTTTTCTGACAAATCTGCGAATACCTTTTTCGGTCTCCGCGTGAGTGAACATATGATACCGCACGAGTTTAGCGACATTTTCGGCGAATCTTTTGGAGAAAGCATATTTTTCGAGCCATCGCTCAGCGACTTTCGCGGCGCTTATCTGGTGGTTGTAGAATTTCGCTCTGCCATTTTCGGCAATCTCGCGATGGCGTGGTTTCGTAATATCGTGAAACATCGCCGCAAATCTGACCAGTGGTTTCCGCGGAGATTCATCGATGGTATGTAAAATATGTTCGAAAACATCGTATGCGTGCATTCCGCCCGGCTGCGTTATACCAACACACTCGGCGAGTTCGGGAATTACCAACTCGAGTATTCCGAGTTCCTGCATACAGCGAAACGCCGATGACGGCTTATCGAGTTTCATAATTTTTGTGAACTCCTCGCCTATTCGCTCGGGTGAAATTTTCGTTAGTTCGGAAACCGAATTTTTCGCGATAGCAAATGTTTTCGGTTCTATACGGAAATTCAATCTCGCTCTCAATCGGCAAAGTCTCAATAGACGCAATGGGTCTGTGTCGAAACTATGTTCGGAGGTCATACGCAAAACCTTCGATTTGATGTCCTCTATCCCGTTTGCAGGGTCGATTAATTCGCCTGTTCTTATATCGTATGCAATCGAATTTATCGTGAAATCTCGGCTTAGAAGGTCATCCTCGAGGGATAGAGTTTCATCAGGAATACTGCCCTCAGCGGTTCGCCTCGATGGTATGGATATATCGTATATTTGCCCCCCATAATGAAATTTTATCACGCTGAACGATTTC
>CAYRNI010000055.1:0-12736 GCA_964425665.1 uncultured bacterium | reverse complement strand
TTAAAAATTATGGAAAATGATAAAAACACACAGGAATTAAAAAAATTTGCAATCGAGAAACTCGATGTTGCACTGTTCGGAGTGGCGGAAATCAATGATAACCTTTGGTTTCATCCCGATATCGAGTTTCTCAAAAAAACGATGAAATATGTAGTCGTAATCGGGTATAAATTGGCGTATGGCATCACGGATACGCTCGTCGATGGTCCAAATATTTTGTATCTCGCGCATTATCGCCAATTGAACTATATTCTCGACAGGTCTGCGACGAGAATCGCTCAATGGCTCGAACTTCGGGGATATAAGGCTGTGCCTATACCAGCGAGTCAAACTGTCGATTGGAAAGAGCAGTTGGGACATTTTTCTCATCGGCACGCGGCAATCGAAGCAGGGCTCGCATTCTGGGGGAGAAATAATCTCGCTATAACCCCCGAGTTCGGTGCTCATCAGCGATGGGCATCGATACTGACGGATATGCCGCTGACAACGGGCAAGAAACTCGATATGGATTGTGGAGATTGCACCGCCTGCATAAAATCCTGTCCCGCCAACGCGATAGGTATGACCCGCGAGGAATGGGATTACGAAAAGTGTTTCGCTATGCTCAAAAGTTTCGGCAAACGAGGAATCAGCCATTACATCTGCGGGATGTGTATAAAACCTTGCAGAGGGAAAAAGTAATTTTTCCCTCATTATTATTTCATCAATTTTTTTCTGTGGTATGCGGAATATATCGCTCCCGCCGGGTTATGAGCCAGCACTCTATCTTTGACAATCAATGTTGTCACCGGAGCATCGGAGTATTTCGTGAACAGAATATCGTGACCGATGCACAATCCGACGATGATATTCAAATCGGTATGTTCGCGGTTGAGAGCAATCGCTTGTCCCTTCGGATTACAGGTCGCCTCGTATCTGTCGTCTCTGATTTGGTCGATTGAATACTTTTTCTTATCGATGCCGCAAATTTTGCAGCAGACCGAAACCACATCGAACCTTTGAGCCAATATTCTATGCACCATTTCAGCCTCTTCCGAAAGTCCGATGCAAAATGCTATACCGATTTTTTTGAAATTCATCATCTCGCAGAATTTAATCAACTCCTGCACACGGTTTAGTTTCATATATCCCGATGATTCGATATGACCTGCGACTCGCATAATTTTCAAATCGTCGTCGGTTATTGCACTTTCGACATCATCACGCAAATCGAAGCAATCCTTGCCGGTATAGCAATCCTTATTTTTGCAGAAGGCACATTTCATAATTCATCTCCATAATTTGTTGTGTTCTATATTATCGAGTGATTTTACCGCATAATCGGGAAATTTTATAATTTTCGATGCCGAATCGATATCCTTTAAGCCGCTGCCCGTTACGAGCAAAACGATTTTCGCATCGGAAGGAATTTTTTCCTTTACCGACAGAAATCCGGCGAACGATGCAGCACCTGCGGGTTCTGCGAAAAGCCCCGTCGTGCTCGATAGTAGTTTTTGAGCATTCAATATTTCCTCATCGCTTACTGTGATACATCTGCCATTATTTTCCCGAAGCAATCTAATGGCGAAATATCCATTTCGAGGGATATCCACAGAAATCGAATCGGCGATTGTATGTGATTTAATGGGTTCGCCGAAATTTCCATTTTCGAGTGCTCGGCAGATGGCACAACTTCCCGCAGATTGAACAGCGTAAATCTTTGGGATACTATCGATAATTCCGAATTTTTTCAGGTCGAGAAAACCTCTATACACACCTGCCAGAATCACACCATCTCCCGCAGGGACGAATACAAAATCTGGAATTTCTCCGAGTTGATTGAAAATCTCGATTGCGGCGGTTTTTTTGCCCTCGATTGTCAATGGATTGTATGCGGTGTTTCTGCTCAATGCTCCGGTTTTTCGAGAATATTCGATGGATAAATCGAATGCCAAATCGTAATTTCCATCGACAGGTATAACCCTCGCACCGTATTGAAGCGATTGAATCAATTTCGCTCGTGGGGCATTTTTGGGGACGAATATCGTTACCGAAAGTCCCGCCGCTGCACCGATTCCAGCCATCGAGGATGCCGCATTTCCAGTGGAGGCGACGACTATATCTTCTATCCCGTATTTCTTTGCGAATGCAGATACAAGAAAAGATGCTCTATCTTTGAGCGAACCAGTAGGGTTCGATGTGTCATCCTTTATGAACAGATTTGGGAAATTTAGTTTTCTTCGGAGATTATCGGGTTGCCAGAGCGGTGTATTTCCAACAGGTATCGCGGGAAAATATTTTTTTTCGACAGGTAGTAAATCGAAAATCTCGAAATTATCGGGCAGATTTCCATCTATTACAATTTCTAAAATACCTCGTAATGGTTCGTCATCTCTTTGTTCTGACGAACATTTTGGACAGACCGTAAAATCGGGTTCGATTGGGTATTCGCTTCCGCACTCGGTGCATTTATAATAAAAATCCATAATTTAAACTCCTTGAAAACTGAAAATTTTACTTTGATAATTTGCCAGAATTTGATATTTTTATCAAAGTCAATTTGAAATATAGAACAAAATATAAATGGGGACAATTATGATTCCAAAATTTTTCGGTCAATTTTTACTTGAGAATGGATATATCAATCAAGAGCAACTTTTTAATGCTTTACAATACCAGCAAAGTGAGGATGCGATTAAAATCGGTGAGGTAGCTGTTTTGCTCAAACTTATGACGCCCGAACAAGTCGAAATGGTTCATCGTCGACAGCGACAAACAGATGAATATTTTGGTAGACTCGCCGTATCTATGGGTTTTATCACTGAGGAACAATTGCAGAAAGTTATAAATTTCCAAAAGAATAATCATATCTTTCTCGGACAAGCGCTGACCGAACTCGGATACATAACAAAAGAACAATTGAAAAAATATCTTGCCGAGTTCGAAAAAGAACAGAAACCGATTTCATCACTGGAAGACATTATTCCAAAAGATATCGATTTATACGACGAAGTTTTCATTTTATTAGATGTCAGTGTAAAAATATTTCGCCGAATGGCAGATTTGAACCTAAAAATAGGCAAGGGATTTTATTCTAACAAAATGGTAGATAACAAATATTTGATAAGTATGATACGATTGAAGGGAAATCCAGAAATCGAGTTCTTTTTGAATTTGCCCCAAGAACTTGCCTGTTCGATTACAAAAAACCTTTATAAAGATAGAGAAATTTCTTGCGACGACGATATGATTTGCGATTCCATAGGAGAATTGTCGAATATTATTTGTGGTAATGCCATTTCCCATATACTCGAACTCGGAAGAAAAGTTATGATGACGACTCCTATATCGTATTTGTCGAAAAATGATGAAAAATTATATCGGGGAAAAGAACAGAAATTGATTCTCTTTCCCGCATCCGTTCAAATAGGGAAATTGGATATAGGTATTATTTACTAACGACATTATGTTATGACAAATATATATTTGGATTAATTTATTGCTATTATAATTGTTTCACGATTGTTAAATTAAAAAAAATCCTTGACTATCGAAATAAAATAATTCAGATTTGAAAATTAAATTAGGAGTTTGTAATGGAACCTAAATTTTTTGGTCAGTTTTTACTCGAAAAAGGTGCGATTACAACTGAACAGTTGAAAGATGCACTCGAATACCAGCGACAGTTGACTGTCAAAATCGGCGAATTGGCTGTGAATAAAGGTCTTATAAGTAAGAAGGAAGCCGAATTTATCAATCTCGAGCAGAGAAAAACCGATAAACTATTCGGCGAACTCGCTGTCGAACTCGGTTTCTTGACACCAGAACAACTCGAAAAACTTATCATCATTCATCAAAACAATCACATCTATCTCGGACAGGTTTTGATAGAGAAAGGCTATCTCGATAAAAAACAACTGACAGAATTTCTCGATGAATTTCATCGTGAACAAAAGCCGATTGAAAATCTCGAAAATTTAATCCCACCGGAATACTCTCACTCCGAGGAACTAACCACAATCCTTGACATTACAGTAAAACTTTTCAGAAGAATGCCGAATCTCATTTTGAAATTAGGGAAAGGAACTTATAAAGAATCTATCGATAATCTTTTCATATTTTCCATAGTAGATTTTTCTAACAGTATGAATTTCAAATATTTTATGAATATTCCACAAGAACTCGCCTACGAAATAGCGAAAAGACTATACAAGGACGATAGCATCGATTACGATAACGAACTAATCTCCGATTTTATCAGGGAGATGACAAATATCATCTGCGGGAATATAACATCGCAGTTATTGGAACTCGGGGAAAAAGTGAGCATCAGGACGCCGAAAAGTTTTCTGAAGGACGAAATGGAAAAATATGTTCCTCCGCCTGGATATAAAATAATCGATTTTCCTGCGAAACTTCCGACGAATGAATTTTCTATCGGTATTATCGAAAAATTCGATACAGACGCCGAGATTTCCAAAGGCGAGAAAAAACTGCGTGTTCTAATCGCCGACGACAGCGAATTGTCTCGCATCCAACTGGCGGATATTATCGGTTCGATTGAAGATGTGGAGATAGTCGGTTCGGCAAAAAATGGCGATGAAACTATCGAACTTTTCGAAAAGTTCGAGCCGAATGTCGTGATACTCGACCTCATTATGCCAGGAATATCCGCTGATGAAATTTTCGATAGATTGGTCGAAAAATCTGTCGATGTTATAATCGTCAGTGGATTGGGTAATTCTCCCGATGTTATCGCCGAGAAATATCGCAAAGGTGCGTTCAAAATTATCTCGAAGCCTTTCGACCAAAAGGTTATAGAAAAGGTTTTTGCTGAACTCTTTGAAAAAGTGAAGGATAATGGATGAGCGATTTTTAATTTTCGAAGTAAATGGGACAATCTATGGTATCCGGCTCGACGATGTAGAGCGGATTTTAAGTATACAAAATTCCGAAATCCTTCACTCTGAGCGAAAGAGGAGCATTTTGAAAATAGCGAAGGATGAAGTTCCGATTTCTAAACTGTGTGATAGATTGAAAACATATAATAGAACAGATTCTCATATCAATGCGATTGTTCTTCGACGGCAGAAGGAAAAGGTCGCATTTTTAGTTTCTGGGAAAATGGATATAGAGCATCTCGACAAGGTGCAAAAACGAGAGGTTAATTTTATAGATGAATTAGCCGATTATATCGAGGGAATAGGGCTAATATCCGAAAAGCCCGTGATTATTCTCGAGCGAGATGCAATTTATGCGTAAATAGCTTCAAGGAGGAAGTTTTGTATAAAAAGGTGTTAATATTACTGATGATAATTCTAATCTGTGGGACGGTATTCCCTCAGGAGGACCTCGAGGATTTATCTCTCAAGGAACTGCTCGATGTAGATGTCGTCTCACAGACACAGAAAGCTCTTCGCATAAACCAGGCACCATCGGTGATTAGAGTAATAACATCGGATGAAATTCAACGGAAAGGTTATCGTTCTGTTGGCGAAGCGATTATGTCGATTCCCGGAATTTACACTTATTTCGACGGTGTAAATTATATCGTCAATGTCCGAGGAATAACGGGCGGTATGCGTGGAAACAACAGAATAATCAATGTTACGATAAATAACCAACCTGTTGCATTCAGTTATAATGGTGGAAATTTCCTCGGTCCCGAATTGATTCCAATCGAGGCGGTTCAGCGAATCGAGGTCGTTCTCGGACCAGGTTCGACATTGTATGGAGCCGACCCGTTTATGGGCATCGTGAATATCGTCACAAAAACAGGGGATGATTTCGACGGTGGAAATCTATCGATAGCACTGGGGACCGAAAACTCTAACGATATGTCGTTCGGATTAAATGGCGCCGTTGGGCAGAAACTCCAACATTTCGAGTATATGGCATCCGTTTCTGGTTTCGGACTCGACAGAACAGGATTAAAAATCCCCGAGACATCGATTCATTATGTCGGCGGAGAATCAAAAAATGATGTGGCTCATCCGTATTCCTTTTTTACAAAACTATCCTATGCTCCTAAAAATATCGGGAAATTTACTATCGATGGTAGTTTTCAATATCTCGATACTTACGGTGAATTCGCCGATTGGGGAATATTAACTCACAAGAATAGGATTTCTCTTAATAATTATTTCGGAAGGTTATCATACGAGAAAAATATCGCTGGAAACATTTATACGACGGCAAATGTTTCTGTATCGGGTGGCGGACCAAACAGCAGCGATGAACTCGATTACGGCAGCGATGTTTTTACTATCCATAGAGATATGGGATTTTTGGACCTGAATTTTAAGGGGCAAATCGAATATTCGCCATCGGGGAAAATAAATGTCGCAGCGGGAACAAAGTTTCTATCACAAAATTTTAATCTCGGCAATCTATGGTATATATATAATCAGGATTTCGGCGAACATTCATCCGGCGATTCCGTGACACTCCAATCTGCTGTCGGCGATACCAGTTTCTCCAATATGGGAATCTACACACAGTTGATATACAAACCATCGGAGAAAATTAGTTTCACACAGGGATTGATATTCAGCCATCACTCGATTTATGGAGATTTTTACAATATCCGTTTCGGAACCGTATATAAATTCACCGACGAAGCACATTGCAAATTTCTCTTCGGGACATCGTTCAATCCGCCTGCTCCCGAGCAACTGTTCGCTCGACCGATGTTCTCCGGCGATGCTGTCGGCAATCCGAATCTCGTCCCCGAGGAATCGAAAAATTTCGACATCGAAATCACGCCATCCAATACGGAGGATTTCGGTGCATCGTTCGATGTCTTTTACAATTCCGTTACGAACAAAATCGGCTATGTATATCGCGATGGTATGTTCGGTGTGGAGAATTTCGACCCAGTGGAAATTATGGGCGGCGAGGCGATGATACGATGGAATTTCAAAAATTTATCGACTCAGTGGAATGTTTCGTATCAATATACGAAAATACCGAACGATTCCACAAGCGACAGTCTATTCGAGTATAACTATGTGCCGAGCGAAATTTTCGAATATCCAACTTTGATGTCCTATTCGAGTTTCAGCTACATCATCCCCAATGTTAAAATCGGTTTCAGTTTCGAGCAAAGATATGTCGGCAAGCGAAGTGCCAGCCAGTCGAATATCGCACTGAACGGCGGCGAAAAATACGAACTTCCTGCATACCAAATTCTGGACCTGAATGTATTCACAAAGAGATTGAAACTATTTCCCTTCGGTAAGACAAAATTTTCCCTATCGATTAGAAATTTGACCGACGAAGAATATATCGAACCCGGACATAACGGTATAGACATCCCTGGGATGCGAAGAACTGTGTATTTTCAATTTAGCCATAGTTTCTAAAAAGGCGGAGGCTTGAAATGAGAAAGATAAAATGGTATTCGATACCTATAATTCTAATGATTTTCATATTCGGTTGTTCGAATAATACGAGCGAAGACACCACCGATGATAGCGATAACACTATAAAAATCGGTGTGATATTGCCGTTTTCGGGCGAATCTTCCGCCTATGGCAGTTCGGAAATGCAAGGAATTCAAATGGCTGTCGACGAGATAAACGATGCGGGTGGAGTTTTAGGCAAAACTATCGAACTTGTGGTCTGCGATTCCCGTTCCGACCCATTTCAGGCATCCCTCGCCGCCAAAGATTTCGTCGAAAACAAAAATATATCGTTCATCCTCGGTGCAGATGAATCGCCAGTGTCTATCGAAATTAGAAATATGATTGCAGGCAATAATGTTCTTCAAATTTCCGGCTCTTCCGGTGCTCTCAAATTGACCAATGACGACGCCAACGACAGTATATTTTATAGAACCGTTCTTTCCGACTACTATCAGGCGAGAGTGATTGCCGATAAACTCGCGGAGATGGGCGATACGCTCGTTCGTGTCCTATATGTCGATGACGATTATGGACAGGAAATATCGCAAACATTCAAGAATAGGTTCGATTATTACGGCACAGTCGAAAAGATGGTGTCATACCAAACGGGAAAAGTCTCATATACGGCTGAAATCGAAAGTCTTTTCGCCGGAGTTGATACATCGGATTCATCGCAGAGAACCGTATTTTTAATCGCATATCCCAGAAGCGGTGCTCAAATAATCAGAGATTGGAAAGCCAGTGGCTATTCTGCGAATTGGATTCTATCTGACGAATTGAAAGCACAGGAGTTCATAACGAGTGCAGGAGCCGAAAATGTCGAGGGTTTGATGGGTGTTTCACCGTATAACGGCGATATAGATTACGAATATTTCAAGGACGATTACGAAGATTTCACGGGGCAGGATCCCAGAAAGCACAGAGGTATCGAGAATTGGTATGATGCTATGATACTTTTAGGTTATGCGATTTTATATGCAGATACCACCGACCCATATCTTGTCGGGAAAGCCCTGCAAATAGTATCGTCTCCACCGGGAGATACTGTTACTTACGGCAATTTTAGTATAGGGAAAGAAATTATCAATACGACGACGGTAGTAGGCACTTTGGTTGTGCGAGGAGATATAAATTACGAGGGAGTATCGGGCAGCGTGAATATGAATAACGATGGCGATATCGAGGATGCTCGATACGAATTATGGGAAATCGAGGATGGACAATTCGTCCATATCGAAGAATTGAGACCGTAGAATTCGAACTCACGGTTTCAGCCGTGGATAGAAGGATATCGATGAGCGAGGGAAGGATACAGACGAGTGGAAAAAATGATACCGATGTTTGGCTCATCGGAGGGGATGAAAAATAATTAGGAGGATATATATAATGAAACGGTTTCGGTGGAAAATAATTTTATTCATAGTCCTTACGGGATTTGTCCTATGGGCGCAGGAGGAAGTTCGTATGGACTTGCAGGTGAATCTTTTCTTGAAGATACTCAAATACGATAGGAATATTACACAGCGTGGAGCGGATGGCTTAAAACTCGGTGTGCTATATAATCCCGATAATAAAAAATCTGTTCGTGCAAAGCAGGATTTCGAGAAAAAATTTAATTCTTTAGATGATAAATCTGTCAAAGATATTCAAGTAATACTTATTCCCATCAAGGGTTCCACCGAACTTTCAAAATCTATAAAAAGTTATGGTATCAATCTATTATATATCGCGCCCGGCTTCGACAGCGAACTTTCGAAAATACTCGATACCTGCTCGAAGAATAAAATCCTCACGATGACAGGAGTTTCCACATATCTCGATAAAGGGATTGCCGTCGGATTGGGTGTAAAAGATGGCAAGCCAGAAATTATAATAAATACGACCGTCTCCAAAAGTGTCGGAGCCGATTTTAGCTCGAATATACTTAAATTGGCTCGTGTTATCAAATAGTGGGAGGAAATTATGAAATTTTTTAAGGACCTATCAATCAGGTTGAAAATTTCTTTAAGTTTTGTTCTCGCATTTGTTGTAATCGTGCTATTTATACTGATTTTTTTCCCCGCCCGCCAAAAATATTTCGCTCAACAATCGCTGAAAGATAAAGGAATATCGATTGCACATATGCTCGCAACGAATATCGCTCCCGCTATGGAATTCGACGATACTACATCTGTTATCGATGGATTCGTCGGAGCAGCTCAAGATACAGATATTCAATACATCGTTGTGTATGATAAACAGGGCAATATTTTTGCGTCTTACAATTTTATAGGCAATTCCAAAATCGCTTTATCAAAGGGCGAGGCGAAAATTGTCGGCAATACTATGAATATATCTGTCCCTATCAAATCGGGCGATAATGAATTGGGAAATCTTTTGATTGGTTTAACCTTGCAGCGAATAAACCATCAGATTTCCACATATCGTTTGCTGGTGCTTCTTTTCGGACTGTTCATTCTCATCATCGGTGGGCTCGCAGGTGTTTTGGTCGGGAAAACGATAACCCATTCCATCGAGATGCTCGTGGCACGAACCAGCGAAATATCTAAACGGACAGGCGACCTTACAACGAAAATCTCTGTGGATAGCAAGGACGAGGTAGGAAAACTCGGCAATGCCTTCAACGAAATGATAGATGGTCTGCGGGGAATAATCGTTAATGTTCTCGAGACCGCAAACGAAGTCTCGGAGATGGTCAAGCAACTTTCCGCGAGTTCGCAGGACATAAACGCCACATTGGAGGAAGTTTCATCCACAGTTCAAGAAATATCGGCGGGTTCGGCGAGGACTGCTCAACGAGTCAGCGAAACATCCAGAGTTGTCGAGGAGATGACATCGCAAATCGTATCCATCACTCAGGACTCGCAGGTCGCCGTAGAAAAGATGAACCAAATCAGCGAGGCGGTCAGCGATACGATGGATGTTATAAACGAACTCGCCAAGCATTCCACAGAAATTCAGGAGTTCGTTAAAATAATCAGCGATATTGCCAATCAAACCAATCTTCTCGCGTTGAACGCATCTATCGAGGCGGCTCGTGCGGGCGAGGCTGGAAGAGGATTTACTGTCGTCGCCGAGGAGGTCAAGAAGCTCGCCGAGGATTCTGCCGATGCCGCCGACCAAATCGGGCATTTGATAAACGACATTATCGATAAGGTCGATTCCGCTGTAACCAATATGAGAACCAGCACAGAAAAGGTTATGGAGGGCAAAACGGTTATCACAGATGTTTCCACTCGCATTCAGGATGTTATGGCGAAAGGTGCTAAAGATGTCGAGGAAAAGATATCCGAGATATCCTCGATGGCAGAAAACAGTGCCAGCGCTACCGAGGAGACATCCGCCGCCACGGAGGAAATCGCCAGCTCGATGGAGCAGATGACATCTCTCATACAAATCCTAATCAGGCGCGAGGATGAACTGAAAGAACTCGTCGGAAAATTCAAGGTGGAATAATCGATTATGTCGATATCTTTCTCTGACATATCGCCAGAATATATCGAAAAATTTATAGTAATGCTCCGCAAGCGATATAATATCGATTTTTCTGGCTATAACATATCGTTTCTGCGGAGGCGAATCGCCAGCAGAATAAATCGAATTCCGCTATCATCTGTTAGTCAGTATTACGAATATATCGAGAATTTCCCAGAAGAGTTGAATTTGCTCTTACAAAATCTAACAATCAATATCTCTGAATTTATGCGGAATCCGGAGGTTTTCAATATAATCGGCGTGGATATATTGCCCGAACTAATCGCTAACAAAACAGGTCAACTTCGCTTTTGGACTGCGGGATGTTCCAAAGGGGAAGAACCGTATTCAATCGCGATAATTTTGGCTAAAATGGGAATCGGCAGCAGCAGAGCAATAATCATCGCTACCGATATAGATGAAAATGCACTGAAAGATGCTCGGGCAGGAATTTATAAAAAATCGAGTTTGAAAAATTTATCCGATAACGATAGGAAGATATTTTTCCAGAACTATGATAATGGCACATATAAAATCAAGCAGAAAATCAAGAAATCGGTGATATTTAGAAAGCACAATGTTCTGACAGGTCCAGATTTGGGAAAGTTCGATTTGATTATGTGCAGAAATGTCGCGATATATTTCGGGAAAAAACTTCAAGAGAAGATGTATCGGAGATTGGTAGAGGATTTATATATCGGTGGATATTTAATCATCGGCAAAAGCGAGATGCTTCCGAAATATTTCGGCGGTTTGCTAAAACCTATTAGTCTCGAACATAGAATTTATCGGAAGGTGAAATAATGGCTCAGAAAAAATTTCTAATGTTTGAAATCGGAAACGGGAAATATGCGTTGCCGCTCGATTCCATTCAGCAGGTAGTCGATGTTCCAGATATTATGCCTGTTCCCGAGACACCTCGATGTATTCTCGGAGTAACAAATGTCAGAGGTGAAATAATACCAGTAATGGATTTGTCCACGAGGTTGGAAATGGGGCGGACGGAAATAACCGAGCAGGCAAAATTGGCAATCGCATTTGTGGATGAGAATAAAATTGCGTTTCTGCTCGAAAGTCTGCCGGATGTTATTTCCGAAAATTCCGATAATATATCCACCGATTTATCGAATGTCGAAATTCATATAAATACAGATTTTGTTCGAGGTATTATTCCTGAAAAGTTCTTGGTGATTCTCGATATAAAAAAATTAGTCGAAATGGAATGAGTTTAGAGCATAACATAAGTGTAGGACTCGGGAAAATAGTGATAGCACAGTCGCCTGCTGTTATAGTTGCTGCGGGTATCGGCTCGTGCATTATCGTCTGTCTTTACGACTCCCAAACTAAAACAGGTGCCGCAGCACACATTATGCTACCATACCAGAACGAATCTAAACCCGATAGGAAAAAACCTGCTAAATATGCCGATACCGCCATTGCAAAAATCGTAAGAAAATTGAAAAAACGAGGAATTTCACCGAATAACCTCGTGGCGAAAATTGTCGGTGGAGCGCAATTGTTTTATTATAGTCAGGTGCCGAACATCGGCGAGCAAAATATCCGAGTCGTCAAAAGATTACTGCACGAGTTGAAAATCCCAATCGTCGGAAATCTAACGGGTGGGCATTTCGGAAGGTCTATATGGTTTCACTGCGACACGGGGAAAGTAATAGTTCGACAGAAATTCGACAATATGTTCGAGATATGATTAAACAATAGTTCGCAAAGCGTTGTCATTTTTCTCGTTGCAAAAATTATTTGAACAATTAATTTGATGAATGAGAAATAAAATAAATGAGACAAGGAAAGGCGAGGTTCATTATGCGTAGCACAATGATTTTGTTTTTGGCACTTTTTCTTTTCGCTGGTGCCTGCCT
>CAYRNI010000054.1:0-12780 GCA_964425665.1 uncultured bacterium | reverse complement strand
GTTTTCACCTTTTCCTTGATTTTCGGAAATTCATCCTTCACCTTTTCTGCTGGTAAATATTTTGCTCTCGCTATCAATTCTCTTTCAGGAAGATATGCGATTTTATCGAATGGCACATTGGACTCGATTGCCCGCTTCGCCTCAGGCTCGAAAGAAAGAATCAAGTCGAGCAGAAGTTTTTGTTTGTCGATTTGGCAATATGTGTCCGCATCGTGGAATGCGTGCTGCTGTAAATAGTCCTCACGGATAGATTTTGCGATTTCCAGGGTCAATCTATCGCTTTCAGGGAGAGATTCTGCTCCCACGAGACGCACGATTTCCTGAAGTTCGGCTTCCTTTTGCAGAAGAGCCATCGCATAGTTCCGCTGCTCGATGAATTCTCTGCCGAGATTTTCTTCATACCAAGGGTCGAGATTATCCTGATACAATGTGTATGATTCGAGCCAGGAGATAGCGGGAAAGTGCCTTTGGTATGCGAGTTCGGCTTTCAGCGACCAGAAAACACGCACCACACGAAGAGTTGCTTGCACCACCGGGTCGGAGAGGTCTCCGCCGGGAGGGGAAACCGCACCGATGACGGAAAGAGCTCCCTGTCGGTTATCGGAGCCGAGCGTATCGACAAAACCGGAGCGTTCATAAAACTCTGCAATTCTCCGTCCGAGATATGCCGGGTAGCCTTCCTCACCGGGCATTTCCTCGAGACGCCCCGATATTTCTCGCATCGCCTCAGCCCATCGCGATGTAGAGTCCGCCATAAGCGCGACAGAATAACCCATATCTCTAAAATATTCTGCGATTGTAATTCCAGTATATACCGATGCCTCACGAGCCGCAACAGGCATATTCGATGTGTTGGCGATGAGGACTGTTCGTTCCATAAGCGGTCTGCCAGATTTCGGGTCGATGAGTTCGGGAAATTCCGTAAGGACATCTGTCATCTCGTTTCCGCGCTCGCCGCAGCCGACATAGACTATGATTTCAGCATCGCACCATTTAGCCAACTGGTGCTGGATAACAGTTTTCCCCGAGCCGAAAGGACCAGGAACGCAGGCGGTTCCACCCTTAGCAACAGGAACGAATGTATCCAGAATTCGTTGACCCGTGATTAGTGGAATTGTGGGTTTTATCTTTTTCTTGTATGGTCTCGGAATACGCACAGGCCATTTCTGCATCATCGTCAGTTCTTTATTTTTGCCATCTTCGGTTTTAAGTGTGCAGATAATTTCCTCGATTGTGAAATCGCCCTCCTCGATTTTTTCGATAGTTCCCGATACCGCCGGCGGAACGAGAATTTTATGCTCGATAATTTCTGTTTCCTTAACCGTGCCGATGATGTCGCCTTCCACGACCTTGTCGCCGATTTTAACTGTTGGAACAAAATGCCATTTTTTATCGCGAGGTAGAGCGGGAACATCTATACCTCTTGTTATGAAATCGCCCGCTTTTTCCTTGATGAAATCGAGCGGTCTTTGAGTGCCATCGAAGATGGATGTTATAAGTCCCGGTCCCAGTTCGACCGAAAGAGGTGCACCTGTTAGATAGACGGGTTCACCCACACCGATACCACCTGTTTCCTCATATACTTGAATCGATGCTGTGTCGCCTCGAAGTTCGATTATCTCACCCACGAGATTATGGTCGGACACACGGACGACATCGAACATCCTCGAACCCGACATATTCTCAGCGATTACGAGTGGTCCTGCAACTTTAATTATCCTGCCGATTTTCTCCGCCATTAAATAACCTCCGATATTTTCTTTCCTGTGTTGTTTATCTAATTTTGTCGATTATTTGAAAAAATTTATTATTCCTCCGCCAGAATATCGCGTCCTGCGGCTTTTTTCATCGTGTCGCGAATTATCGATATTCCGAGTTTCTCTGAACCCGCAACCGATGGTATCAGAATTATCGCGGGCAGGTCTCTATCCGAAAATTCCTGCATCACCGGATGAATCCTATCGAGTAAATTTTCCTGCACGAAGATTATACCGAATTCTTTGGAATTCGCCAGATGACGCAACAGTTTTGCGGGGTCTTCGTCTTCCGAGAGCGAATGCGCCTCGATACCGATTGCTTTGAGCGGAAATACCGTGCTCCAATCGCCTATTGCTGCAATTCTATTCCAAGACAACTGAAATCACCTCCTTGATGGCATCGAAAGAGAGTTTTGCACCCTTTGCGCGAAGAATCGTTCTCAGCGAACCGATTTCCTCGAGTCTTATGTTCGCATAAGCCCACAGCAACTCGGGTCCGTATGAGCAAAATCTCGTATATCTGTTCAATTCGACAAGTTTTACACGGAAAAATATATCGAGCGGCGCGAGTTTTCCCGAGAACGCGAGACGAATTATTTCGGAAAGTCTAATGCCATACTCGGTATTCGAGAATGCGAGTGGTATGCTTTCGGCGTCGAGTTCTATTGCGTTTTTAAATTTTTCTGCGGGAATATCGCCGCCATCGATAAAATTCTCCCAGAAAAGTTTATGCGATAATTTCGAACGCATTATCCTGACGAAACTTTTAATATTCATCCAATCCGAATATATCGCAAACCATCGTCTGAAAAATTCATTGTCGGGCAGAACAGAACCGAGATATTTTAGATATTCCCTATCGATGGCGGAATCGATTGCCACCGCCGAGTGAAACTGCAAAAACATATCCTTCGCCGCAGAAATAGCATTTTTCAAACACTGCGGTAGTTCGGATTTTTCACCATCGATGAAAGATTCGATTTTCCGAGGCAAGACATCCGGCGGAATTGTTCCCCATTGCAATAGTTCTGGCATTTCGACATCGAGAAGATGCGATTTCATAAAGGTTCTGGCATTCGCGAAATCGAATTTCAGCCGTAAGGTATCGGTGAATTCTTTGTCCTTCGAGAGTTTTTGAATATTTCTGAAAAGTTGTTCCGTAGCGGTATCGAGTGCGTGTTCGGGATTTTGTTCTCCGCCGCCGTATCCGATTTCGGTAAGCACCGTGCCGATTTGATTGACATCGGCATCGAAAACTTTTTGGTAATCTGCACGGGATAAAATATAGTTTTCTAACCCGCGAACCACTCCCGATGCGTAGGCATATCTCGTATCACCTTTGAACAGTAATGGACTTTTCATAAGTTCCTATTCCTTTGGATTTTCATCCGAACAGTTCTGATATAACTTTTTCCTCGCTGTTCTCACGAATTTGTGCGAGAACGGCATCGATTGTCACATCGTAGCGGATTTTTCCTATATCCAGAATAAAGCCTCGGAAATTATCATCAGATTTGACGAGTTCAAAGTTCGGTTCGACACCCGTTTTCTGCTTGATTTTTCCGCTTGCTATAGCGATGAACTCGTCGTTCAAAATATCCGCATCTTTTGCGACGATGATTTTTCCCGAATTTTCGCCGAGTTTCGCTAAAATATCCGCAAAGTATTCGCGATACCGATTCGGTTCAAAATTTTCGATTTCTTTTCTGACACTATCGTAAAACTGTTCGAGTAATTTCTGCTTATGAGCGAGCAGTTTCTGAGCGAGAACAGATTTTTGATGGTCTATCGCTTGCCTGTGTGCCCGCTCGCGCTCTATTTTTGCCTTCTCGGTGGCAGCAGCAAGCAACTTTTCCTTTTTTTTCTCGAATTCTTCTTCGAGTTTCTTAACCTCGCCAATATATTTCTGCTTGATTTGTTCAGCCTCGGCGGTAGCATCATGCTGAATCCGCTCTATTATTCCTTTTACGCTCACAGAACCCTCCCTTATGTCATTTGCGGGTTTTTATTCGATACTTTCGCCACCGCATACATTTCCTCGGTTTTGAATTTTGAATTGCTAACTTTTCTAACTCGACATAATCGGCTGTTATACTTTTCCAACCATAAGGATGCTCGCTATAAGTCCGAGTAGTGCGTAGAATTCCACGAGCACCGCCATAACCAGTGCTTTACCGAACTGCCCGGGTTCTTTTACCACGAGTCCTATTCCGCCGGCGCAAACTTTACCCTGCCATATAGCCGATACGAGCCCCGCGAATCCCACAGGTAGTCCAGCGAAGAAAAGATGCCAGCCCACATTGACATCCATTCCAGTGGTGATTTTCCCGAGTATAATCACGGCGACGGCGATGCCATAAATCCCTTGCGTCCCAGGTGCTGCTGCCAGCGGCAAGAACCTTCCGAAAAGGTCGGGTTTTTCCTGCATAGCACCTGTTGCCATACCAGCCGCTATGCCGATTCCAATAGATGAACCGATACCAGAAAGAACCGCTGCGAAGCCAGCCCCGAAAAGTGTAAGTGCAATCGCATCCAATCTGAACCAACTGCCGTTGTTGGTGACGACATTTTCGGTTTGTGCCCATATTCCTGTCGCAATCAGGATGATTCCTAAAATCAGTGTCAACCTCGCGAGACGCATCGAAACCTCCTTTATTTTTTCAATTTGAATTTGACAATTAACACAGTATCACTCACATCATAATTTTTAAGCGCAACAGAAAATCCCGACAATAATAAAATATTTTAAGGTCGTTGTCCAACGAAAATCGCAAACGGCGAAATCCTTATGCCGATATTCTCGATAGATTTTTTCAACTTGCTCAATTTTTCGGCAACGGATGATTTGCCCAATCTAATCATCTTATCCGTTAATTTTTGGATGACATCGCTATAACTGGCGATATAATCCTGCTCGTATTTTTCATCGTCGGGATTTTCATCTGTAATAATTTGAAAAGTCTTTATTTTAAATCCAGTATTTTCTAAAAAATTCCGAATAATTTTTTCATCGTATAGATTAAAGTGATTTTTCCCTAAAATTCTATCCGCAAGCACTGCAACATTATGAAACTGAAAATGATTTCGTTGTTTCGGCGTCATCTTTTTCTGCGGTATGTCGATACCATCGGCGAGATAGAAATATCCAGTTCTTTTGAGCACGCGATAGGTCTCAGAGAAAACGGCAATAGGATAAACATAGTGATGCAGCGACCAGTGCGAAAAGACGCAGTCGAAAGAATTGTTTGCGAATGGCAAACCCTCGCCACAAGCGGCGACAATATCGAAATTTTTGGAGCGGGAATAGTTTTTCTGTGCATCCTCGGAGAAAATTATATTCGTTTCTGGCTCGATACCTATTACACGAGGAAAAATTTGCGATAGTTCATTCGCTGTATATCCTTTGCCTGCACCGAGTTCGAGAACTTTTCCGCCGGCGATTTCCGTTAGTATTTTATGTTCGACTGGATGAAGCGACATAATCAGATTACCTCGATGCGTTTATATTTTCTTCTAAATGGTTCGAATGGTTTTCCACCGGATTCGTAGAATTTGCTGAAAAATTCTACGAACTGCAATCTCGTCGGATGGACAAAAGCCCCCAGCGATGAGAACAGACAGTAGAAAATATGTCCGCCGAGAAGAATCAAAATTCCGAGAACGAGCATAAACCCTCGCATTTGAGTTCCCATTTGGGTAATAACTCCGGCGACAATCGCGGTGGAGAGTCCCAATGCTGTCAATCGCACGAATGAAAGTAAATCAGAGAACACTCCGATAATTCCATATAATCCATCGAAACCGAAAGCATTGCCGATGGATTCGCCTATACCTTTGCCGGCAAGCGGACCGAGAATCAAATGCCCCAATACTACACTGACGGCACCGATTTCGAGTATTTGAACGCCGATATGTTGGAGATATCCTAATTTGTCCGGCAGGATATAACCCATTACGAAAAGTCCCACCCCAACAGTGACAGCAACCCAAGATAGTGCTATTACTATGCTGTGCAATTTCCCCATAAATTTTTTCGATTCTTTGAGATGCACATAACCCGCCACAAGGAAACCTATCGAAAGTTGGATAATTCCGAGAGCGATGGATAAATCGAAAAATTCCATAATATTATCCAGTGGGTCGAATAATTTGAGTTTCAGAGCGAATGCTGCCAACCCTGTCGCTTGTGCTGGGTCGGGCAACTTGATACCGAAATATCCGCCTGTTATGATACCTGCACCGATTGTCAAAATTCCTACATATAGGATAAGTCTCAAAAATCGTCTCGTAGATGGTTGTTTCATCATAATCAATCCGATAGCAGCGATTATGGTTAGCATCAAACCGTATCCTGCATCGGTTAGGCATAGTGCGAAATATATAGCGAAGAAAGGAGCGACATACGGGGTCGGGTCGACCATACCTTTGCGAGGACGGCCGTATAGGTCTGTTATAACCTGGAATGCCTCGACGAAGAATGGATTTTTCAGCGCGACAGGTGGGTCATCCTCGGGGAGAGTGGGTAATTCCATAACCTCGACGCTATCGAATGCTGTTTCCATATGTTTTTTCAACTTCAAGAATAGTTTTGCTGGAACCCAGCCCTGCATCGCGAATGTTTTTTGTGTATGAGTAGATTCGGCAAGCACACGATAACTTTCGAGAACTTGCTCGTAGTGGTCGCCGATTGCCCAGAGCGATATTATATGTTTCGATAATTCTTTCGCTTCGTCCGAGATTTTTGCGAGTTCACTCCGCATAGTCGCGATTTCCGCCTCTAATGAACTAATTTCTTCTGCGGGTGTTTTCATAAAATGTCTCGGTTCCCAGTGAGTGAATTCCACTTTCGATAGCAGTTCCTCAATCCATTCCGAAATCGAATTATGGAATATGATGATGATATATAGCCCTTCACGGCATCTTTTGATTTCCTTCCAAAAAAGTAGCGGTTGCTCGATTACTTCGCTCTCGAATGTCTCGATAAAGTTTGTCGGTATCGTTCCCATTCTGACCTTACAATGAACTGTATCGTGGATAGCCGAAAGAGGAGTGGATAGCGTTTCCCAAGGTTCGAGCATATTTATCGATGCTTTGTTCTGTCCGATTTTTGTGTTTAATTCGTCCCGCTTTGTTCTCATCTTTTCGATTTTATCGATAATCGGCTCGTATTTGAAATTTTCCACTATCGCGAGAGCCTCTTGCGGGGAAAGAGTTGGTCGTTTGGGCGGTTTCTCTAAAAATTCCACCAGAAAATTTGCCGCACTGTCGATTCGCCGAATTTTATCCTCGATATCGAACGATTCCTCCTTCGATTCTCCAATAGGAGTGATATGGACAGCACCTTCACGCTGAAGAGTTTTCAATATCTCTGTGCTATCCGCTTTGTATCCGATAATCCCGATTTTTTTCATAGGAACGGTTGCCATCTCAAATCTCCTCGATAACTTTTTCGACTAATGAGTTTAATTTCTGCTGAAATGTCTGTGATATTTGCTCGATTTTTTTATCGGTTTCCTGCGCGAGTTTTTCGATTTCTGACTGTGCATCGTTTTTGCCAGCATCTTTTGCATCGTCGAGAATTTTTTTGCACTGAGCGTCCAATTCGGCTTCGAGTTTTACGATTTCCTCTTTCTTTTGGGAAACCAGCGATTTTCCCTCGATTTCGGCATCGGCGAGCAATTTGGCGGATTCGCTTTCTGCGGATTTAATTTTTTCGATAACATCGTCCATAAAATCTCCTTTTATCCAAAACGATGATTCTATTTATCAACAAAATTTTTGAGTTATCCACATATTGTTGATAACTCGGTTTGCTATACTATGCGAATTCGAATAAAGATTTCATCTTGGTTTCAGTGCTCTTATTGTGCATAATAATTTTTGGGCTATAATTCATAACCAATGCCTCTAACATAGAATTTCTATTTAATTCTTTTGCTCCAATGTGGTAAAAATGTTTTTTAGTTAATATGTTAAAATTTTTCCATAGTCGAGTTAAAAATTCATTTTCCCTATACTTATTACTATGCCATGTGGATAAAATAAATTTACCTTTGAAGTTTTTCAAAAGATTATATAAATCTACTTCGTCTTTTTCACTCCATGAATTAAAATAATCTGTGTGTCTTTTGATATATGGTGGGTCGCAATATATGAAATCATCGGGTTTTGCTGAAATAATTGTATTGCGAAAGTCCTGACATATAAAATTCCAATCATACACACTCAAACAATTTTCAACATACTTAATTTGGTTCACAATCTTTGTTATATAGGATTTTGAAAATCTGTTGATTTTATGACCAAAAGGAGTATTGAATTTAAATTGTTTATTAAAACGAACCAAACCATTAAAACATGCTCTGTTCAAAAATAGGAAATCAAGTGGCTCGTGTTCATCGTTAAATCTATCTCTTACATAATAATAATATTTTTCTCCACGAGTAAATAGTTTTTTACCTTCCTCTGTTAGAAAAATTCTCGCTCTTTGAGATGTAATGTCTCCTTTTTTTATAGCATTGTAGAAATTTATAATATGTGGATTTATATCTGCAAATAATGCTTTTTTGGGTCTGAAATTGAACCCGACAACTCCAGAACCCATAAAAGGCTCGACCCATTTCCCATCTGTCGAAAAATCAACTTGTTCCAATATCCACTTTACAAGTTTGGTTTTTATGCCCTGTATTTTTATTGGCGGAACATATATTTTATGAAGACTGTTCATTATTTAATCAATCGATTTATATTTTTATATTTAAGAAATTCATCTAACTTAGTGATTTTCTTTACATTCCCTTTATTATCGGTTATAGTTATTTTCCCATAGTTCATCCAATAATCATCGAACCATTTCTCTCCTTTTTCACCGAATATTTTGTAAAAAATCCCATTTCCATTTAATAGTTCATTTATTTTCTTGGTGCTTCCAATATTCGCTGTATTTCCACTTCCAGGTTTATCACTTGCAATTCTCCATTTTTCGTTCGCAAAAAATGTGAAATTGCCAATGACTGAAGGAATATTATTCAAATTTTTTAAAGCGTAAATTTTAGAATTACAGATATTTGAATCGATATTTCTCGAATATATAATTCCCAAACAATAATGACCTAAATATTCGCCGTATGGGAATTGAATATTTTTTTTGCTTTTCCTATTCGTAAAGTATTCTCCGTGAGAACCTAAGGTGAACCCATTACACTTTTCATTATCCAATGCATAAGTTGTTTTTAAATCCACAGCAAATTTTATTTTGTCGTTTCCCAAAGAGATAAGTGTAATATCGGGATACCAATTCTGCTTTTCAGCAAATACCAGTCTATAACCATATTTTTTGGAAAATTCTATAAACTTGGGGAATAAATGAATTTCCATTATCTTTGAAATCATTTTTGTATCACTGGTTATAGTGTAAATATTTTCGAATATGTCTATAAATCCTTTTATGGTCCATTGATTATCGGTAGTAGATACATATTTATTTAAACTTTTAGCAAAGCTTTGAAGTTGTTTTATGAATTCTTGTTTTAATTTATTCTTTTTCACTTGTCGTCTTTTCATTCCTCGAAATTTTCTTCTTTCATCTCGCTTTTTCCGTTGAATCTCGCTCCTTGCTCGATTACGAGAACCTTAGTCGTGATATTGCCATCCACTACCGCCGTGTTTGTTAGATGAACACCCTCGGGAGCGATTATGTCGCCTTGAACCTCGCCCGCTATATGTGCACTGATACAGTGAATCGTCGGCGAAATCACGACACCCTTCGCACCAATCGTTATATGCCCCCCAGCAGATAATCTACCCGATAATTTTCCATCGATTCTAATACTTCCCGACACATTAAGTTCACCATCGAATTCACTGCCATCGCCGATAATCGTGTTCAATTGTTCGTTGTTATTTCGAGACGATATGTTCCCGAAAATCCCCATCTCTCACCTTGATTATTTGGGATATAATTTCTTCGTCCTGCATAAACATTTGGAAACTTGCTCTTATATTAAACTAAATAAGAAATAACATTTCAATAATTTTGGCAATAATTTTATTTATTTTTTAGAAAGCGGGTCGATAGGTTCCCCTGCGTATCGTAGTTCATAATGAATGTGTGGGTGAAGTGCTTTCCCTGTCTGTCCGCTATAACCGATTATCGTTCCTTTTTTTACAGGTTCGCCGATGGAGACATTAGCCTTAGAAAGATGTCCATATAGCGTCCGATAGCCGTTCAAATGGTCGATTTCGACGAAAATTCCATAATCTTTATTCTCTCCGACATCAGAAACTATCCCATCGGCGGTGGAGTGAATAGATGTGCCTTCGGGGACGACTATATCAACTCCCGAATGAGGCTTTTTGAAAACCCCACCCGTTTCACCGAATCTCGCCGATATTACACCATCAGCAGGGAGTCCTGTCGGAATATATGCCGCCATCCGCTCCTGATTTTCGAGGTATTGAAATAGTTCAGGTAACCCACGATTCGAGGTGAAAACCGAATTCTTATCGATAAGTGGCATACTATATTTATGCTTATTATCTTTGCTCTTTCCTTTATTATCCGCTACGAGGAATGCTTGTTCCATAAGCGATTTCATCGCCCGAAGTTCTTTGAGTTCTTTCCGAAGAGTATCCGTTCGAGCGAGTGCCTGCCGAAGTCTGCTGTTTTCAGCGAGCAATATCTTTTGGCGATTCATCGCACGAGTGAAAATAACTCCCGCAGCAATCCCAGCGAAAAGAAACATCCAGCCTAAAAATATAAGAATTACTATACCTACTATCTGCCATCGTTTCAAGCGAACCGCAAAACTTCGCTGTGCTCCCTCGGGTGCAAAGACAATCGATATGTATTTTCTGCGTGGCATTTAATCGCTCAATTTCTTTACGAGTTCTTCGAGTTCGTCATCCGTGAAGAATTCGATTACGAGTTTGCCCTTTTTCTTTCCCCGCTCGATTTCGACTCTCGTTCCCAGAGCCATAGAGAGTTCTTCTTCGAGGGCGAGAATTTCCGGTGTTTTCCGGCGTTTTTTCACATCTTTTCGTTTTTGCCTTTTCCCGTGGACTAAAACCGATAATCGCTCCACAGAAAGCCCTCTGCGAGCTACGAGCTGCGCTAACCGAATTTGACGCTCGCGATTTTTTTCCTCCAAAAGCACGATAGCGTGACCATTCGTTATTTTCTGCTGCTTCAAGAGTTTCAGAACTTCATCGGGCAATTTCAAGAGGCGAAGTGCATTGGCTATTTTCGGACGGCTCTTGCCCATTTTCTTTGCTATTTCGTCCTGAGTGAGACCGAACTTTTCGGCGAGCATCCGATACGCCTCGGCTTCCTCGATTGGGTCGAGGTCCTTGCGTTGAAGATTTTCTACCAGTGCGAGAAACAATAATTTTTGTTCGGATGGACGCTCCGATAGAATAATAGCAGGGATTTCATCCTGCCCGGCGATTTTTGCAGCACGCCATCTTCTCTCGCCAGCCACTATTATAAAATTTTCGCCATCGGGAGCGACAATTATCGGTTGAAGTATCCCGTGAGCCTTAATAGATTCTGCGAGTTCTGCAAGTCCTGTTTCGTCGAATTCCTCACGAGGTTGAAGTGGGTTCGGAATAACTTTATCCACCGATATCTCACGCAGCTTTTCCCCGATAGGATATTCGCCCAAAACATCCTCGATAATCTCGGTGGGCAAAATCGCATCGAGACCTTTTCCGAGTCCTCTATTTTTCGCCATCTATAATCTCCTGTGCAAGTGAAAGATAATTTTGCGCTCCCCGCGAAGAAATATCGTATAGAATTATCGGTTTCCCATACGATGGCGCCTCGGCGAGTCGCACATTTCTGCTTACAATTGTCCTAAAAACTTTATTGCCGAAATATCTTTTTGCCTGCTCGACTATCTGTCGAGATAATTTAGGACGCGGGTCGAACATCGTCAAAAGAACTCCCTCTATTCGTAATCTGGGATTGAGCGATTTCTGAACTTTTCTGAGAGTCACAAGCAATTGCCCCAATCCCTCGAGAGAATAATATTCGCACTGAATAGGTATGATTACCGTATCCGCCGCCACCAAAGCATTTATCGTTAAGAAACCGAGCGAGGGTGGACAATCTATTATCACATAATCGTATCTATCCTTGATTTTTTCGATTTTTTCTCGAAGAATATATTGCATCTTTTCCTTGTCGGAAAGTTCGACAGGTGCCCCGACAAGTCGTATATGCGACGGCACAATCGACAAGCCTGGAAGTTCTGGATAATCCAATATGGCATCATCGATATCGGTGAAATCGCACAGAACCTCGTATATTGTCGGCTGCATTTTACCGACCTTTATTCCGAAGCCTGTGGTGGCGTTCGCCTGCGGGTCGATATCTATCAGAAGCACTTTCTTTTCCGCCGCCGCAAGCGATGCCGATATATTCACCGCAGAGGTGGTTTTTCCCACTCCGCCCTTTTGATTCGCTATCGCAATAACTTTCGACAATCAATCCTCCGACATCTATATAATTATTAAATTTAATTCATTAAATTTGATTTTGCCAATAAAATTTTTCTGGGAGAACTTCTTTTACAATAGAAATTCCCCCAGACCCTTTCCAGAAAAGTTTAGTATTTCTACCGTCCCGAATGAACAGAATACCAGAAAAGCACCATTCGGCTCTTTTTTAATTGTTCAAAAATTTTTATTCCATAGATGTTGTAATGAATTCCCGATTCCATCGGAGAGAAACGCAACGCACAAAAAAACAGGCGAAATCCTGTTATGGCATTTCGAGTTCGAGTGTGTCGGTTGTGAATAGCCAATATCCACAGCCGGGTCGGATGAAATCCGCGATATTGTAATTCTGTGTAGCGGCATCGAAGCCGAAAATATCGCTGATAACATCGGGCAAGTCGGTTATTGTCGAGCAATTCACTGCGGTAGATGGCGCACCGATTAAGTTCCAGCCGCGATAAAGCGTATCGGTGATGCTTGTCGCTTCTCGCGTGCCGTTGATTGCGATAACTGTGTCGAGCGGCGA
>CAYRNI010000053.1:0-13333 GCA_964425665.1 uncultured bacterium | reverse complement strand
ACAATAACACTGGCGAGATGAGATAGAATAATGTAAAATTTATGGGGAAACCTGGGAGAGATTCTTCCTGTAAGGCAGAATTTCTCCCAAAATTTTTATCTTTGAATTTTGGGCATCGGATGTAAATTTTATCTTTCTATTGGTATCGTGGAACTATGATAATAAAGACATCGCAAATAAGGACATTCTGGCTCGATGAACCCAGCGAGTATTTTATGCAGAACACCGCCTTGGCGATGGGCAATTTCGATGGTATTCATATCGGTCATTCCAAAATTCTGGAAGAGTTATCCCGGATAGCGAGGGAGAAAAATCTCACACCGATTCTTCTTACATTCGACCCGCATCCGAGAATTTTTTTCGGCGAAAATTTTTATCTTCTCTCCACAGTATACGAACGGGAACTTCTTCTGCGGAAATTCGCTCTGCCGATAATCGTTCACATTCGGTTCAATGAGAATTTAGCGAACACATCGTATCGAGATTTTGTAGAGCGGTATCTGGTTGAATCTCTCGATGCTAAACTCGTGATTATCGGATATGACCATCATTTCGGCAAGAACCGTGATGGCAATCCGCAGGCGCTATCGCGACTCGGCGAAAAACTCGGTTTCGAGACAATCGTAATGAATCCTGTCCTGCACAATGGAGTGGAGGTCAAAAGTAATTTGATTCGCCAACTTATCGCACAGGGTAGAATCGAGCGTGCGAACGAATTTTTAGGACATCCATATCTCGTTGTAGGCAAAGTCGAGGCGGGCAGAGGACTCGGAAAGCAAATCGGCTATCCCACAGCGAATTTATCCCTTCAATCGTATAAGTTGCTTCCGCCGGATGGCGTATATTACGCGAAGACTTATCTCGCCGACTGGAAGAAGGCATACGATTCCATAGTATATATCGGCAGGGCGCCGACATTCAACCTTCCGCAAAAAATGTTCGAGACGCACATTTTCGATTACGATGGCAAACCGCTTTACGGGAAATATATCGGTGTGGAATTGATAAAGTTCATCCGCGAGGACAGATACTTCCGCACGGTCGAGGAATTGAAGGCACAAATCGACAGAGACGCAGAAAAGGCGAAAGAGCTCGGTAATATGTAATTCGTTTGGATATTATGTATTCTATTCTGTAAAAAATATTTTAGTGCTTTCTATACATAAAAAACGCTTGCAATGAATACAACTTACTAATAAATAACTATCGAGCATCATATATAATATGTCTATATCGAAAAAAATAGTGGCGAAATATAGGCGCTCGCCGCACAAAAGTGGAGTATATATATTCAAAAACAGCGATGGCGTTCCGCTATATATCGGCAAAGCCCGCGATTTGAAAAAGCGGCTCGCAAACTATGTGGTATCTAAAAAACATTTACCGCGCATCGAGATAATGCTCAAACACGCCAGCGACCTCGAATGGATAATAACCGATAACGAACTCGAGGCTCTTATTCTCGAGGCTACACTCATCAGGACGAAGAAGCCGAAATATAATTCCGCACTCAAAGATGATAAGCGATATCCGTATCTGAAAATCACCAACGAGCCATTTCCGAGAGTTATCGTCGTCCGCAGGAAAACCAACGATGGTGCGATGTATTTCGGTCCCTATGCCGACAGAACAGGTGCTACCAGACTTTCGCGCACTATACGAAAGTTTTTCCCGGTGCGGACCTGCAAATACGAACTGCCGCCGAAAAGAAAAATCAAACCGTGTATTCTCAAAGATATTGGGAAATGTCCTGCCCCTTGTATCGGTGCTTGCACAGAGGAGCAATACCGCGAGATTATCGATGAAATCGTGATGTTTCTCCGTGGAAAACGAACGGAGTTGCTCGAAAAATTACGCGAGCAGATGAACGATTATTCGGAAAGATTGCAGTTCGAACTCGCCGCCAGAACTCGCGATACGATTGCCGAGCTCGAAAGAATGCTGACACCTCAAAAGATGGACAGCGATATAGCCGATAGGGATTTCATAACTGTCGCGACAGGTGGCGGTATCGGTGTCGGAGTGATATTCAGAATGAGGCAGGGGATTATGCTCACCCGACAGACAATTCCGATGACGGTTGCCAGAAAGGAGACAACAGCCGAGACTTTGTCCGAGTTCATCGGTAATTTCTATGCCGAGGATGGCGATGTGCCATCGGAGATACTCGTTTCTGAAAGACCTTATGAATACGACGAACTTACGAAATATCTGTCTCTGCTCGCAGGGAAAAATGTCCATATAAAAATTCCTCGGCGAGGGAAGAAATACGAGACGATGCTTTTAGTCAAACGCAATGCGGAATTCATCCACAGCGATATGATGCTTCAAAAGAAAAAGGTTAATGTTCCATACGGGATATTGGAATTAGAGCGTCTTCTAAATTTGCCGAGGACACCCAAGACAATCGAGGCGTTCGATATATCGAATTTCGGCTCCCAGACGATTGTCGCCTCGATGGTGCAGTTCGTTCTCGGGAGAGCGAACAGAGCGGGGTATCGTCATTTCAGAATAAAGTCGGTTTCCGGGCAGGATGATTTCGCATCTATGAGCGAGGTAGTTTTCCGCAGATACCATCGCCTTTTGGATGAGAAAAAACCGTTGCCCGATTTGATTTTGGTCGATGGTGGTAAGGGGCAACTTTCCGCCGCTATGGAGTCTCTGGAAAAATTGGGAATAGAGTCGAAAATCGCTATTGCTGCATTGGCGAAACGGCTCGACGAGGTTTTTATACCGAACCGAATGGATTCCATAATCCTTCCCAGAGATTCGTCGGCATTGAGGGTTTTGCAGCGGATTCGCGACGAAGCGCATCGTTTTGCGATTACATATTCCCGAAAGTCTCACCGCAAAAGGATGCTCGAATTGGAATTGACGGAAGTTTCTGGAATCGGGGAGAAAAGAGCCAAGCGATTGCTCGAACAGTTCGGCGGATTGGATTCTATCGCTAAGGCATCCGTCGAGGAACTCAAAAATCGAGCGAAAATCCCGCAAAGCATAGCGGTGGAGTTAAAAAAACATTTTGCGGAAAAATCGAGATGACTAAATCTCGACCTCGGGCATTTGCTATCGGTTGTTGTCGGGATATCGGCTGAATTGTAATTACAGTTTTGTTCCGCAGTATTTGCAATATTTAGCGTCGGGGTCGTGGTTGTTTGCTCCACAGTTGGGGCAGATTTTGTTCGAGTTAGTTTTCTGCACCGCTTTAATTATATCGAACGATAATACTCCTGTGGGAACTGCGATAATGGCATATCCTAAAATCATAACCACCGCTGCGAGAAATTGCCCTGCGGAAGTTTTCGGTGAGATATCGCCGTAGCCGACAGTGGTCATAGTGACGATAGCCCAATATATGCTTCGCGGGATGCTGGTGAAACCGTTGCTCGCGCCCTCTATGAGATACATCGCCGAACCGATGACCGTAACCGCACTCAAAATAGCGACGAGGAACACAGCGAGTTTCGGTCCACTTGCTTTGAGAGCATCGAGCATAATCTTGCCCTCTCTGAGATAGCGTGCGAGTTTGAAAATTCTGAACACACGCACCAGTCGAACAATTCGGATGACCATCAAAAAATGTGTTCCAGGTATGAATATTCCGATATATGTAGGGATGAAACTGAGAAAATCCACTATTCCGAAAAAACTGAAAGCGTATTTTATCGGTTTGCCGAAACTCCACAGTCGGAAAAGATATTCTATCGTGAAAACAATCGTGAAAATCCATTCGGAAATCCGTAAAATTTCGCCGAACCTAAATTCTATCGAGGACACACTTTCCAGCATAACAACTATAACACTGAGCAATATCACGAGCAAAAGTATTATATCGAATAACTTGCCCGCGAAAGTATCGGATTCGAAAATTATCTCATACATCCGACTTTTTAAATTACTTTTTCTCATATATTAAAAATAGAAATTCGGTTGTTTCAAATCAAACACAAATTTCATATCGGTTGGATATATCCTCTTTCAAAACCTAATTTTTCCAACTCGTCGAGAATTTTGGTGTATTCATCCTTTGAAATTTTTCTATTCAGTGGTGGTATTCCAGTTGCTTTATTCGCCGGAAAATATTGACTCATAAGGCTTATGTATGTATTAGTTCCGAGATTCTGTGCAATCCAGCGAAGAGTTTTATCCGTCCCCGATATATTTTCGGGAAGGACTAACAGTCTTATCAAAACTCCGCTTCTTGCGATACCATTTTCATCTAATTCCAAATCGCCGGCTATTTCGTGCATCTTTTTCACTGCACTGCGGGAAATTTCGGGATAATCTTTTGCACCGGAATATTTTTTCGCCGGTTCGCTGTCGAAATATCTCAAATCTGGCAGATATATATCGACCAAACCATTTAAGAGCGTCAACGCCTCGATACTGTCGTATCCACTCGTATTATAGACGATTGGAATATTTAAGCCGAGTTTCCGTGCCTCGATTATCGCTCTTCGGATTTGCACAACATAATGTGATGGCGTTACAAGATTTATATTGTGAGCTCCTTTATGTTGCAAATCGAGCATAATGTCTGTTAGTTGTTCTATGCTTATTTTATTTCCCACTCCCATTTGGCTTATGGGATAGTTCTGACAGTAGACACATTTCAGATTGCAATGCGTGAAAAATATCGTTCCCGAACCGTTGAATCCTGATATAGGTGGTTCTTCGCCGAAATGAAGGTTCGCGCTGGCGATTTGGATATCGGCATCCGCTCCGCACACGCCGACTTGTTCGAAACGATTTATTCCGCATCTGCGGGGACATATATTGCAATTTTCCAGCAGAGTGATATCCTCTTGCTCAAATGAACGGTCTATGGCATCTATTTTCCCCATAATTCCAAAATATATGGAAGTAGGACAAAAGTGGAAACAATATCCCAAAAATCCCAGAAAGATGTTAAAATTTTTCGCCGAACAGTTGTAGAATAATGGCTTTTTGGATGTGTAATCTATTTTCTGCCTGGTCGAACACGACAGAGTGAGGACCATCCATAACTTCGTCTGTGACTTCTCGTCCTCGTTCGGCTGGAAGGCAGTGCATAAATATCACATCGTCCTTTGCATTTGCCAGCAGTTCGTTATTGACCTGAAATGGTTTCAGTTTAGATTCTCGCTCGGATATTTTTTCCTTTTCTCCCATCGATGCCCAGACATCTGTATAGACCACATCTGCATCTTTTACCGCTTCGATGGGGTCGGATGTTATTTTTATCTTTGAAAGCCCCGATTTATTCGCATTTTCCAAAATTTCTTTATCGGGTTGACGGTCTTCGGTCGTGCCGATTCTCAAATCCAATGAAATTCTGCTCGCGAGATTGACCCAGGAATTGGCGATATTGTTCCCTCCATCGCCGAGATAGGCAACGGATATGTTATCTATTCTGTTTTTCACTTCCATAATGGTGAAAATATCTCCCATAATTTGGCAGGGATGAAGAAGATTTGTCAGAGCGTTTATCACGGGGACATCGGCATATTTGGCGAATTCTACGATTTCGGAATGTTCGAATGTGCGGATTACCACGAGGTCGAAATATCGCGATACGACTCTCGCGACATCGGCTACACTTTCCCTTTTGCCCATTCCGATTTCATTATCCGAAAAGAACAGCGTATCGCCACCAAGTTGATGGATTCCCGTCTCGAAACTCGCCCTGGTTCGCAGAGATGGTTTTCTGAACATAATCGCAGCGTGTTTGCCTGCGAGCGGTTTCGGGTCGTCGCCCCAGCGGTGCATATGTTTAACAACTTTCGCAATTGTTAAAACCTCTTTTATTTCCTTCGAACTAAAATCTGTAATCGCCAAAAAATCTTGTTTCATTTTTCCCTCCCGTGATAATTTTCGTAAGAATTTATCCGTAATCTTTCTGAGTGCAAGATATTTATTTTGAAACAAAAAATTGAAAACGAATAACAAATTCAATTTATGGCACAAAAATTGCTACATATAAAAAAGAAAACATAATGCACCTCTATCAAACATATCCCCCTGCGCAGATGCCTCCTGCCTTATGGTTGGAGGCATTTCCTATTTTATACGATTAAAGAGTTCGAAATCGATAGATAGCAAATATTTGATATGTATGTCATTATGGCAATATAGCGTCATAAGGACAAGTCGATATGAATACAATCGAGTTAAAAATCGCTTGTTTTTTGTGCAAAGTATCCCATTTTTTAACTATGGATATTTCAGATGAAAATATAGAAAAGTTGGTTTCTTCGGCTGTAAAGGTCAGAAAAAACAGTTATTCACCGTATTCTGGATTTGCTGTGGGTGCCTCTGTGCTGGCGAAAAGTGGGAAAATATATTCTGGAACTAATGTGGAGAACGCATCTTTCGGATTGACTATTTGTGCGGAGCGAAGCGCTATTTTCTCCGCCATTTCTGCTGGTGAAACCGAACTTTTGGCACTCGTGGTCGTCGCAGATAGTATCGCTTATCCCTGTGGTGCGTGCAGACAGGTTTTCATAGAATTTGCCCATCCCGATTCAGATGTGATTATCGCGAATCCAGATGGAAAAATTTTAGCACGAACTACTATCGGAAAAATTTTGCCAAATTCATTTAAATTCGAGAAATTATGAGCGGAATAGTCGCAATCGATGCTCGTATGCTTGGAGCTTCGGGAATCGGAACTTATATCGAAAATTTACTCCTCGAATTCGAGAGGTTGAACAACTCGTTTCATTTCAAACTCATCGGCAATCCAGAGAAATTGCATCGTCTTGTGGGTTCGAGTTCGAGATATGAAATCGTCCCCGCCGATTTCCCGATTTATTCGATTGCCGAACAACTCGAACTGCCGAAACTCGCCGATGGATGCGATATATTACACTCCCCACATCACAATGTCCCGATTTTGTATAGAGGCAAACTTCTGGTGACTTTTCACGATGCACTGCACTGGGATTACCCACAATATATTCCTAATTGGCGAGGGAAAATCTATCTAAAATTTGTGAGCAAAAGAATTCGCCGAGCCGATTGGATAATAACGCCATCGCGGTTCACCGCCGAACGCGTTAGAGAAATATTCGATTTTCCATCTGATAGAATCACGGTAATTCATCAAGGGGTAGATACTCATCATTTTTCCCGTCGAAGTCCCGATGCTGTTCGCGCAGTCCTCGCGAAGTATGGAATTCATCCGGGAAATTATTTATTCTATGTCGGGAATATAAAACCTCATAAAAACATCGAAAATTTAGTTAAGGCATATGAACTCGCAAGGGCAAAAGGTGTTCATATAAACCTTGTGCTGGCTGGGAAAGTTTCAGGGTTGCGAGCGAAAGTCGATATCGAAAAATTTTCATCGACACCTGGGGTAAAATATATCGGCGAGATACCATATTCCGAACTGCCATATTTTTATTCGGGAGCGAGAGCATTGATTTTCGTCTCGCTATACGAGGGTTTCGGTTTGCCACCACTCGAGGCGATGGCTTGCGGATGCCCCGTCCTATGCTCGAATACTACATCCATACCGGAGGTAGTTGGTGATTCAGCCATTTTGGTAAATCCCGAAGATATCGATGAAATAGCAGAAAAAATAAAAATAATTTCTCTTGATTTAAGAGTTAGAAAAAAATTAGTTGCAAAAAATAGAAGTAGAATTAAATTTTTCAAATGGGAAAAGACAGCGGAGAGAACTATCGAGGTATATAACAAACTTATGGAGGAATAATTATGAAAAAGGGTATTTTAATTTTTCTATTTATCTGGATGCTATCTTTTTCTGATACAATTACTGGGACGGCAGATGGACCTGGTGGTTCTCCGCATATTGCGGCACTGAGCCCGAAGGTATGCGATGATAATCCTTATGATTTATGTTTTTTCTTTTGTAGTTCACCTTGGGATTTTTCGATAACTCCGCCGAATGAAACCTGCCATTTTTCACCCGATACAGAGTATTATGTTTCGACATCTGTTCCAAGTGGGAGCGGTTCGGAAATATACCAGGCGCCAGGCGACCCTGTGGCATTAGTTGGACCATTCCATGTGGATGCATCGGGGAATGCCGACCTCGGAACATTCACCGAGATAACATCGGGCGGTTTCGAGGGAACTATATACAATGCCGATGCAAAATTTATCTCAATAGATAGCATAAAAATCCTCATCGAGCATCATTATCTGGGACAGGATATATCGAGTGGTGACCCGATAGATTATTATGGTTCGCCAACTGTTATCAGTTTGGAATCTCTTACGCCACTCGGCGGAGGAAATTATCATTACGCTATTACAGATTTTCCATCCGGAGGGAAAAGGGTTACTTTCTTTGACGATGCAAACAATAACAATACACTAGATGCAGGCGAACTGGCTACAACAATCGATAGAGATGTCGGTATAGTCGGCGAGCAATATGATGACTCCGTCGATATTGACCTTTCTACACTCAAAGTCAATACTCGTGGAACAATTAAACCGGAGATATATATCACCGCGACGCCGAACCCATTCAACAGTTCCCTTAAAATTTGGGTCAGCACTTTTGCGCAGGGGGAAAATATCATAATCCGCGATTTACTCGGAAGAGTTATAGCAAAATATCCTGCGAAGCACTCTATCGTGTGGAATGGGATGGACAAGAACGGTGTTCAGATGCCATCGGGAGTGTATTTTGTAAGTCTTAGCAAACATCCAATAACTATTAAAAAAGTATGGCTAATAAGATAAAAATAACATTTTTAATTTTTCTTGTTTTTTCATTATTCTTTGGCGGATGTGCCTCGCAGATGAAAACGGGCGAGTCGCCATCGGCGGGTTTTATTCGTCAGGGATATGTTCTATTGGATAAGGCAGATTATCGTGGTGCTTCCAAGATGTTCCGTAAGGCTGTGGGTTTCGACCCGCAGAATGCTCGTGCATATCGAGGGCTCGGACTCGCCTATCTCGGACTCGAGGATTATTATCGCGCGGAGGTTTTTATGCGGAAGGCACTTCAACTGGATAACTCGATGTCCGATTTGTGGGGTTATCTCGGCGACATATACATCCGCAAGGGCGATGAGAAAACAGCGATGGAATTTTTCGATAGATGTCCTCCCGACGACCCGCACTATGCGGAACTTCATTTTAGACTCGGTAAGATTCGCCTCGATGCTGGGGATAAAGATTTAGCAAAGGCGGAGTTTGAAAAATCATTGACTCATACAGAATTTTGGGGCGGATACTGGGGAATGGGGAAACTCGCCGAACTCAGTAACGATTGGAATTCAGCCCTTAACTGGTATCGTAAAGCCGAACAAAAGATAAGTAATCCTCAGGTCTACCTGAGTCTCGGCGATGCATATTATCAACTCGAACATTATGTCCCGGCATTTTATTATTATATGCTTTATCTCGGAGATGTTGGCGATAAACCTGAAAAATATGTTGTCAGAAGAAAATCCAATCTCGAAAGACTCATAAATTTAGAAAGCGATGACGACGAGCATAAACTCGAATTTGCGCTGGATGCGAACCAAACTGTGAAGGCGGGCGTTTTCACGAAAAATGGTAAGATTGTGAAAATCCTTTTCGAGGGAATGCTCTCACGCGGAAAATACGACCTCGAATGGAACGGACAAGACCAAAAAGGTAATTCTGTGGATAGCGGCGAGTATATAGGTTTTATCAAATCTGGCGACGATGTTCATCTCAGAAAATTCGTAATTCACTGATTTTTCTCAATATCTCGATAATATGTAGATGCCGATGTATTCGTATTATTTCTAATTCTTTTTCTCTTTAACTTATCAAGAATTTTCGATAAATTTTTCTGCGGAGAATTCTGCGGTAGCGCCATCACCGACGGCGGTCGAAATTTGTCTGAGAAGTTTGGAACGAACATCACCTGCTGCAAAAACACCATCGATATTCGTTCTCATTTCGGCATCGGTGATTATGAAGCCGCGCTCGTCGAATTTTAATCCATCCAGATGGATAAAATCTGTTTGTGGCACTATGCCGATGTATTCGAAAATTCCATCGAGTTCGATAGTTTTTGTAGAGTTATCTTTGCGGGAGAGCAATTCGATTCCCTCGACGAACTCGTCGCCTAAAATCTTTTTCGGAACATATGACCAGACGAATTCGATTTTATCGTTCGCGAAAGCACGCTCCTGCAAAATTTTAGTTGCCCGAAGTTCATCTCTTCTATGGATAATATACACCTTTTTTGCGAATCTCGTAAGGAACATTCCTTCCTCGACCGCGGCATCGCCACCGCCGATAACCGCGACAGTTTTGCCCTTATACAATGCGGCATCACAGGTTGCGCAGAATGAGATTCCTCTACCGATGAATTTTTCCTCGTTTTCGGCGCCAGTTTTTTTCGGCGATGCCCCAGATGCGATTATTACAGATTTGACCGATGTATTCCCGCTTTCGCTTTCGATTGAAAATCCATCCTCGATTTTCGTCAATTTCGATACACCCGCCGTTACTATATTTGTCTCGAATTTCTCCGCCTGCTTGCGGAAATAGTCCATAAGTTCGAAACCGCCGACTCCATCGGGAAAGCCAGGATAGTTCTCGACCTTCTCGGTATTGACAACCTGTCCACCAGGAATGGTAAGTTTCTCGAACAAAATGTGATTGACTCTCGCTCTGGATGCATACAATCCTGCTGTGAGCCCTGCGGGACCCGCCCCTATTATCGCCATATCGTATTTCGGCTCGATTGTTTTCGTTCCGCCGATAGATATAGATATTCCTGCCATATTTTCTCCTTTCAAATTTTTTAGTCAGTAAAGATATTAAAATTAACAATATAGGAAAGAAATTTTATTAAGAAGTATTCTACTTTGAAATTTTTCCCTCGATAATTTCGGCATCGATTTTATCTTTCTCTCTGCCCGTTGCTAATTTATTTTTTATATTACGAGAAATTTAACTTCATTTTCTAATAATATTTGTAATATTTCTCTGTAATCTTTGTTCAGCATCGAATTCTCCCATCAACGACCATATTTCCATAGTAATCTCCCAGATGAACGATACTCTTTCTTCTGGGGAAAGAGCCACAAAATCGGTGTCCTCCTCAGGATTTCGTATTAATTTAGTTATGTCTCTTTTCACTTTCATTTGCGGTCGATTATTCTTCGATGATTGTAAATATACGGATGGGAGAATGATAGTCAATAAGAAATACTCTAAAATAAGCGATAGTAAAAACTCATAGGGATATGGAAATGATGGAAGTTTTACATTTTGATGGAATTGAGTATTTATCTGAAAATAAAAAATCCTCACCCACGACCTACTTTCCCGGGAGGCTGCCCTCCAAGTATCATCAGCCCAGCTGTGCTTAGCTTCCGGGTTCGGAATGGGACCGGGCGTTTCCACAGCGGTATGGTGGGTGAGGAAAAATTTATATTAAGAGGAAAATTTGCGTGAATAATCTATGGCGGGAAAGAAATTGGTTAAGACACACGGACTATTAGTGCGACTCGGCTCAACGCCTCACAGCGCTTACACCTGTCGTCTATCAACCTGGTAGTCTTCCAGGGTCCTTTAGGGTGCCGACGAATCGGCACACGGGAAGTCTCATCTTGGAGTGTGCTTCGTGCTTAGATGCTTTCAGCGCTTATCACGACAGAGCATAGCTACCCAGCGGTGCCCTTGGCAGGACAGCTGGTGCACCAGAGGCTCTTTCGTCCCGGTCCTCTCGTACTAGGGACGAGTCTCCTCAAACTTCCTACGCCCACGCCAGATAGGGACCGAACTGTCTCACGACGTTCTGAACCCAGCTCACGTGCCGCTTTAATGGGCGAACAGCCCAACCCTTGGGACCTGATTCAGCCCCAGGATGCGACGAGCCGACATCGAGGTGCCAAACCGCTTCGTCGATGTGAACTCTCGGAAGCGATCAGCCTGTTATCCCCGGAGTACCTTTTATCCGATAAGTGACATCCCTTCCATTCGGAGATGCCAGATCACTAAGCCCTGCTTTCGCACCTGCTCGACCTGTCGGTCTCACAGTCAAGCTCCTTTATGCCTTTATACTCAAAGTCCGGTTTCCAATCGGACTGAAGGAACCTTTGGACGCCTCCGTTACATTTTAGGCAATTTGTTCACTTAACCATTCTTTTCGGAGGAATTTTATATTGCATTCCAACAAATATGTATGGTTTCACTATTTCTATGAAACGCTCGTAACTTTTTCCACTGATATATATCTGCCATCCCTCGGGTTGCTTCCGCCTTTTAGCGAGCAAACCATACTTTTCGATGAGAACTGCAATCAGCCTATCGACATCTTTCCGTTGAAATCCCTGTGTGTTGAAAATCACCCCTTTCGATTGTCTGGATTTCATCGAGCCGTCGTCGCAGAACCAATATGCAATAGCCCTTGGAGATAGCCATCTGTGGATTAGCTTCGGAACGCATTTCCTCCCATCACTATAGAATTGATGGGCATAGAAACGGAAACTTCCACAAGAAATCGTATTGAACCACCACATCTTATACTTTTTACCATCTACACTTTTTATCCGTTCCTGAGGTGGTGTTAAAACCCATTCCTTGAAGATTTCATAGAGATGCCAGACATAATCTCGATGTTTTTCGGATTGTTCGATTTTCAACCTGTATGTTCTTCCTCCATTTTGAGTCTCGAGATGAGCATCACCGAGCAGAATACCGACAATCACTTCTTTTTGGAATTTTTTAAGTTTTAATTTCCGTTTCGTTCTTTCGATTTCTTTTGAATACATATTTCCTCCGAGGTTAAGTGCCAGAAAAATCTGGCTTGCAGTCGCCTGCAAGTTCAGACTGTATCACCATCCCATTTCTGGGATGCTCGGCGTTCAGTCGTTGAGGGGTTCCCGATATTTGGAACTTCCCTGCTGATTGTCCGCACCGGCGATTTTTCACCGACTACTGTCGGTATCGCACGGATACTACACATATTTCCCCAGCGAGAGGAGGCTTTTTCTGCCAGGGTATATGACGGACTTTCCAGCATATAGCCGAATTTGCCTCCGATGTTACCATCGGAGCGCCCCACATTTGAGGCAACCGCCCCAGCCAAACTGCCCGCCAGGCGCTGTCCCCCATCCCGTACTTATAGGATGCGGGTTAGAGGCCCGACATAACGAGGGTGGTATTTCAAGGGCGGCTCCACCCCGACCAGAGTCGAGGCTTCAAAGCCTCCCACCTATCCTACGCACGATATGCCAGAACTCAACACCAGGTTGCAGTAAAGGTTCCGGGGTCTTTCCGTCCCGGCGCGGGTACGCGGTATCTTCACCGCGGCTTCAGTTTCGCCGGATCCTCCCTTGAGACACTGCCCAAGTCGTTACGCCATTCGTGCGGGTCGGAACTT
>CAYRNI010000052.1:1169-13446 GCA_964425665.1 uncultured bacterium | reverse complement strand
AATAATGGAACTTGATTGGCAAAATAGTTCGGAGCGAAGTTGGGGTGACCTTATCTATGCTTTTCTCTCCGAGAAAGAGTTCGATGGTGCTACAAAATCTATCACTCTTTGGCGAAAGAATTTTCCCGAATCGAAAAATCCGCTGTTCTACCAGGCACTCATAGATTATGCTCGTCAAAACCTTGATGAAGCATTGAAGAATATAGATGAATTTCTAAAGTATCAGGAAAATAATTTGCCGGGGATTGTGTTCTATTATTTTCTCAATTTGAAAATTGGCAAAATCGAGTATGCTCAAAAGATTTTCGCAAAAGCAATCAAACAGACTCACAGTGCTGGTAAGGTCTATGAGATACTCGGCGATATACTCGTTCATTCGATGGATATGGAGAATGCGATAAAGTTCTATCGCAAATCTCTCGTATTTTCACCTGAGAATGCTCACATATGGGCATCGCTGGGGCTTGCATTCACTAAGATTCGTCGGTATGATGATGCGAAGATTTCGTTCGAGCGTGCTGAAAAATATGCGAAAACTAAATCGGAACTAATTCGCTCCGCGGTATATTTTATAATGGCAGGAGAGACGGATAAGGCATTGGAAATATATCGCTCTGCTGAACCAGGACATACGGAAGATTCTATTTTTTGGCTCAATAAGGGATTGACTTATATTTTCTCTGAACAATTCGATAAAGCCGAATCCTGCTGGAATAAAGTCCTTTCGATAAATCCTGATTTCCCGTATGCTCATTATAATCTCGCTTGCTTATATGTTCGGGAACAGAAATACGACGATGCATGGGGACATCTCGAAAAGGCGATGAAATTCTCGGATTTTTTCATAAGGCGAGCAAAAGTCGATGGCGATATCGAGCCGCTTATTATTCATCCCGAATTCGGCAAAAAATTCCGCAAAATCGCGGGAAATCTGTGATAAATATGGAAATCTACCATTTTAAAAATTTCGCAAAATTCTAATACGCTTTTCGAATTTCAAGTATGCTGTTCTTTGTCGATGATTGTTCTGTTTTTTGTGTCTATCCGTTGTATATTTAGCGTATGAAAAACCGTAATATTTGGAATGGAAGACATATTTTCAAAAATATCTTCGGAATACGACAAATGGTATGAAACAGGCTTCGGGAAAAAAGCGAGCGATTTAGAATATAAATTACTGCTCGACTTTTTGACACCGCCGCCAGCCAGAATTTTAGAGATAGGGTGTGGAACAGGATTTTTTACCGATAGGCTCGCTCGCGATGGCTACGATGTTTTCGGTATAGACATTTCATCCTCTATGCTATCGGTGGCAAAGCGGAAATCTAAAATAAATGGGAAACTTATTATTGCAGATGCCAAAAAAATTCCATTCGCGGACAATTCGTTCGATTCTGCTGTTTTCATAACATCGCTGGAATTCATCGATAATCCGGAAGATGCGATAACAGAGGCGAAAAGATGTGCAGAAGAAATAATAGTGATTTCATTGATGAAAAATTCGGTGCGAAAATTTTATCTGAGTGTGAAAAGTGTTTTCACACGGAAAAAATATGTCGAACTCGGTGCTAACGCTTTCTCGAGAAAAGATATAGAACAAATCGCAAAAAATTGTGGTTTGAAAGTCGAGAGCGTAAAGACAGGATTGAAATTTGCGGGTTTGCCATTTACGGCATCGATTATATCGGCTAAAATGGTTTAATGAATGATTAAAGAAAAATCGAAATAAATTTGTTTGAATGATATCGCGAAAGTTTATTTTTATAAATTGAGCAGAAGAAAATTTAAAATCGGAGATTCTAAAGATGGGTAAAAAGAAAAGGAGCAATCATTCTAAATATGAGAATATTCCCGTAATCGCTACGAAGGGAGTGGTTATATTCCCCAGAACTGTAAGGCCATTGCAAATCGGTCGCAAGCGTTCTATTGCTGCAATCGAGTATGCTTCGGATTTTGACAGAGAAGTATTTGTCGTCTCGCAAAGAGATATGATGATTGAAGAACCGACTGGCTTCGATATTTACAGAGTTGGGACAATCGCAAAAATCGTTCAAGTTATGAGATTTCCTGGGGATAATATGAAAGTTTTACTCGAGGGGCGAAAACGAGCGATAGCGATGACCTATACGATAAATAGAAAGATGATTTCAGCCTCGGTGGAACTTTTCGAGCTCAAAGGCAACCCGAATAATCCCAAAACAGAAGGGTATTATAGAAAAGTAAAAGAACTTTTCAAACGCTATATCAATTTAACATCGGACTTTCCAGGTGAGATAATGCAAGTTCTCGATTTCGACAATGATATCGAGAAATCGCTGGAAGTGATTTGCGCTCAGTTACAAATAGAACCCGATAAACTTCAAAAGTTGCTCGAAGCTAGGTCTTATTCCGAACTTCTCGAAAGATTGATTTTTATTCTCCATCGTGAAGTTCAAGTTCAGCGGTTTAAAAAGCAAATCGAACATAAGGTCGAAGGTATGATGGACGAGCATCAGCGGGAATTTTTTCTCCGTCAGCAGCTCGAGGCGATACGAAGCGAACTCGGCGAGGGGGCTGGATATGAAGATGAATTGGACGAAATCGAGGATAAACTCGCTCGTGGTAATTATCCCGACAATGTTGTAGATGTTGTCCGAAAAGAATTACGGAAATTGAGCCGCACTCAACCTACATCGCCGGAGGCAAATGTTTCGCGAAATTATATCGACTGGCTATTAGAACTTCCCTGGAACATAACTACCAAGGATAGAACAAAAATCGAGGATGCGGAGAAAATTTTAAATGAAGACCATTACGGTCTCGAGAAAATAAAGAAGCGTGTTCTCGAGCATATAGCGGTTATGGCTCTATCGAAAAAGCAAAAGGGACCTATACTATGCTTTGTTGGTCCTCCTGGTGTCGGTAAGACATCGATTGCTAAATCTATCGCGCGGGCTTTGGGAAGGAAATTCGCGCGAGCATCTCTCGGCGGTCTTCACGATGAGTCGGAAATCAGAGGTCATCGAAGAACCTATGTTGGTGCACTTCCTGGCAAAATTATTCAAGGTATTCGGAAGACTGGCTCGAAAAATCCGGTGCTTTTGCTCGACGAGGTGGATAAAATCGGACACGATTTCAGAGGCGACCCGGCGGATGCTCTTATGGAGGTTCTCGACCCCGACCAGAACTATTCTTTTCTGGACAATTATATCGATATTCCATTCGACCTATCGCAAGTTATGTTCATTACGACTGCGAACACTCTGCAAGGTATTCCCTCACCACTTTTGGACAGAATGGAAATATTGCGAATTCCAGGCTATCTCGAAACGGAGAAAAAAATTATCGCGCGAGATTTTCTTCTTCCGAAACAAATAGAATTACAAGGTCTCAGCGGCAGAAAAATAACCTTCACCGACGATGCACTGCTCACAGTGATACGCGAATACACTCGTGAAGCTGGTGTGAGAGAACTCGAGCGACAAATAGCCTCGATATTGAGAAAAATCGCGGTCGCCGTCGCAAAAGATAAGCGGAAAAAGGTTTTTAAGATAACTCCTGCACAGGTGCATAAGTTTCTCGGTGTTCCTAAATTTGTGGATTCGCCCATTCCCGAGAAATTGCTACCCGGCGAGGCATTAGGACTCGCCTGGACCGCATCGGGCGGCGAAATACTGCGGATAGAGGTCATAACGATTCGAGGGAAGGGTAAGGCGATTTTTACAGGAAGGCTCGGCGATGTTATGAAGGAATCTGTGGAAACTGCTCTATCGCTGACTCTAAAAAAAGCCGATGAATTGAATTTCGACAGGGAGATAATGAAGGACCACAATGTTCATATACATTTTCCCGAGGGAGCAGTTCCCAAAGATGGTCCCAGCGCTGGAATAGCGATTGTGGCGGCGATAACATCGGCATTGACAGGAAAGGAACTGCCGAACGATGTGGCTATGACAGGCGAAATAACTCTTTCGGGAAGAGTTTTACCTATCGGTGGATTGCCAGAAAAACTTCTCGCCGCAAAAAGATACAATGTGAAAACTGTGATTATCCCGAAAGGCAACGAAAAAGACCTCCAGGATATAAAGAAAGATATAATCGAAGGTTTGAAAATCGTTCCCATATCGAATATCGACCAACTCTTCGAGTTCCTGAGAAAGTGAAAATAGAATCGGGTTATATCTTGTGCTATTTGATTGTTTTTTTGAACAAGATATTATACACGATTTTTGGATACTCGCATCCGAGAAGATGAGAAAGCAGTATATACAAACCGCCGCCTGCGATAGATATCGCCGACAAAATCACTGCTTTGATTATTTTCTGCTCGAATCCAACAATCTGGAAATCGAAAAGTCCGACTAAATAGTGCACAACAACATACATTATCGTAGACGAAATTATCACACGAATAACTGTTTTATACAGCGGTTTTATGGCGAGTCCAATTTCTTTCGATATCGAACGGAAAAGAATTATATCCTGTATAATGAACACTATTACGAAAGTAATCGCCAATCCCTTAAAGCCGAATTGTTTCACCATAAACCAGTCTAACACCATACCACCTAACCAGGTGTAAGTCGAGATTATAGCCAATTTTTTTGTCATCTGAGTCGCCATAAGCACCCGTGCCAGGAAAAGGTTCAATCCCTGGAATAAAAAACCGACGGCGAAAATCCGAATTGCCAAAGATGTATCGATACTCGCCTGAACGGAGAATTTTCCTTGACGCAAGAGTATAAATACGAGAGGTTTCGCCATAGCGAAAAGTCCCGCAGAAATAGGAATGAATAGAAAAAATAAACTGCCCAAAATTCGGTTAAGTTGCTCGCTGAATTTTTTGTAATTTTTATTTGAATATGTTTTCGATAAGTCCGTGTGCATAACGAGTAAAAATGGATGGGCGACAACAAATATTATCGCTCCGACAATCATCTGAGCGAGCGAGAGCGAGGTTATTTTCCCTGCTGGCAAAAACGATGCGAGAAATCTTTCAAAAATTTTGAAAACCTGAGATGCCAACATAAACACAATAACCATTATAGATTGAGAAACTGTCTTTTTAATCGCGGGGTCCGAAAAATCGGGTTTGCCGATATGACCTAATCCCTTTTTTCTGAGAACAAATAATATGAAAACCAATGCTATCGAAGCGCCGAGTATATGTCCCAGACCGAGCGAATATATTTTTAGATAATCGTGAAAAATAGCGATTACAGTCAGTAAAGTAATCGTTATAATAAGATTTGCGATTTCTGATGGAATAAATATCCTTTTAGAATGCAATCCCGATGATGCGATGAACATAACAGCGGTTATAACTGCTGCGGGGAACATATACATCGCCAGTCCATAGAGGTATTTCGAGGATTCGCTCGTAAAACCTGGAACGAGAATTTTTCCAAAGTATCTAAAAGAAAATAATGCTAATATGAGTATGATGAATCCGATTACGATTTGGTCAGCGAGAATTTTGGAGAGTAATTTTTTTGCGGAGTTTTCGCCGCCTTTGACCTCAGCATCGATGAGCATAGTCGTTGTCGATGCTTGAAGCGAACCAGCACCGAGGAAAAGTCCGATTACCGATTGAAGTTGATATACGACAAAATAGGCATCGGTAGAACCTGTTGCCCCAAAAAAACGAGCGATAAGTAATTGCCGCACGAGAGCCACGAGGCGAACCACAACTCTTATGACAGAAATACCTATCGTGTTTTTTGCGATTTGAGTTCTATTAATTTCTTCTGTTCGACTTTTTCCCATAATTTAGAACAAATTGCCATAAATGCTACCATAGTAACGATGGTTGCAGAACCGAACCAAAGATGGGACATAGTCAATCCCATAACGAGAGCGGTCGGGATAATGGCAGCACAATTGATTACGAATGCTTTGATGAAATTAGATTCTATCAAATGAAAATTTTTGATTAGTTTCCATACTTTTGAAAAAAAAGCGACATACATACCGAAAAATGAAATGAATCCTAAAATTCCAGTCTTTGCTAAAACTGTCATATATAGTATATCAACATTGCCCAAAAATTTCATTGTTGCACCGAACCTTTTACCCCAGCCTGTCCCAAAAAGAATACTCGATGTTTTCCACAGATGTATAGCCTCCAACGATTCTAAAAAACGCCATTGCAAAGATGGAACATACTGCAAGTATCGTGGTTTTAATAAAACAGAGTTTCTCGAAATTGTTTGGAATATCCGAACAGATTGTGTTGAAGAGAAAATTAGAGTAGATATTATGAATACACTCGCTAAAAAAGCTGCGGTATAAGAGCCTATTTTAATCGCATTTTTTAATTTTGTGCCTTTCTCCGATGTAATAACCCAAAATACTGCGATGAAGAAATATATTAAGAATATTCCCCCCAAAGTTGTTCTCGAGGCCGCATAGAAAAGAATTAAAAAGTAAAACATCGTTAATATCCACCATTTTTTATTCACCAAAAGTCCCATCGTAAAGGAGAACCCCCACGCAAAGACAAAAAGTTGTATATTAAATCCCCACATCGAATACATTAGACCAAAGTAATTTTTAATAGCAGCCATAATAAAGTAGACCACACTGCTTGCGATTGCGGCATAAAACCAATGTTTTATCAGTTTTATTTCAGCATTATCTTCGAGATTGATGATTTTGTTGAAAAAGAAGAGAAATGCATAATAAATTGGACCTCTAACCAAATCTGCCCGAAATATAGGGGCTTCATTCCCTTTATTATAGTGAAATGCTATTCCTCGAAAGACATTTATAATAAAAACCGTAATGAACATAGCGGCGAAAAATTCCGACCATCCGAATACAATCTTGTTCCTCTCAGAAGGTAGTATATAAAGAGTAATCCAAGTTAACACGACGATAACCATATACAAGTCCATTACTCGAAAATTGATACCTCCTAAATGCACAGTAAAACTCATCGGAAATACCTGCGCGACCCATAAAGCCCCGATACCGATTTGCAAAGGATTGAATATGATAATTATTAGAAGGAGAATTAACCCGCCGAGTAGTATAAAAAATCTCGATTTTTGGAACTTAAATAGTAGAAATGAAGAGAATATCGCAGATAACCAAAGTATGAACGAAGTAAAAGGTCTTGGTAAAATATCTAAAATTTTCTGTTCAATTTTTTTCATTTTCGGTTTTAGAGGTTCTATAAACATTTATTTGGTGAAGTGCATCTTTAAGAATCAATACAATTATAGATATGATTATACTGAGGAAAAGTGCAAAAATCACTATTAAAGACCTTTTAGGGCTGGATTTTATCTGTGGAATATCAGGTGGGTCGAGAAGTTTTATTGTCGGTAGAGACCTTACCATATTGAGTTTTTCCGATTCCAGCTGCTGAGAGATATATGTGAATATATCGCGACGAGTTTGCACGATAACGGAAAGTCTTTTATATTCGAGATTAGTAATCGGGTCGCTATCGTAATTGCGATGAGTTTTTATAAATGTCGCAAGGCTGTCCTCAGCTTCCTCTAAATTTTTCTTGGCACTGGCTTGTCTGCCTTGTAAGTATTCATAATTTCTGCGAGCTTCGGTCTCCAGTTTATTTTCGAGATACCAGTGTAATTTATCTATCCAAGTTTTCATAACAAAGTATGACAGATATGGATACTTGGAAGTATATTTGAATTTCACTATTCCCTTCTCGAATGAATAGAATACATCGCTATCGGCGATAAATCCACTAATTATTTCATTGTCTCTTTTCCATCCTTTGAATTCCTGCAAGTTCTTTTTGCCCGTTTTCTCGACTAAAATTGAGTCGAAAGGCTCTTTTGCTACTTTTAATATCACACTCCTGCTTTTCAAAATTTCAGGGAAAAGGAAACTAGAAATTTCATTCGAGGTGGTATTTTCGAGCACAGAGGGAAGCCAACCCGTGATAAAACCGAATGGACCTCCTCCTGCTCCCGATGGTAGAAAAGATGCGGTCGAGGTGTATTTATTTGGCGTTAAAACCGCATAAATTACCGATGTTAGAAAAAAAGCCAATATTATTGGAAACACGGTTCGACGATTTTTCCAAAATATCAGTAAAATTTTCCAAATTCTCAGTGTGTTCATAATTTGAGAATAACATAGACTGTTGTTGCTAATCCTGAAAGTATCACCATAAGGTCCTTGAATGTAGCGAGAACATCTTTTTCCTTTTTTACCCTTTGGGGAACCACCACTACATCTCCAGGACCGACATTTTTACATCTAAGCCCAACCTTGTAGACTTTGCCATTAGGCTTCACCAGACGAATAGCATCGTCATCGGCATTCCTTGTAAGTCCACCTGCTCGGTTTATATAATATTTAATATTTTGTCCTTTTTTGTATTTCACAGTTCCATTCGAACCGACAGCACCAACTATACTAACACCATCGGGAGTCTGGGGGATAAATATCGTATCGCCATCTTCCATAATTATGTCGTCTTCGCCCGAGATGATTCGTGATAGGTCTAAAATCATTTTGTTCAGTTCATTAGGTTCCCAGAAGAATATTAACGATGTAGTATCGATTTGTCCGAGAGTGTCCCTTGTCAGTTCTTGCGTATTGCGAATTACACGAACGATATTTTGTCTATTTATCTGTTTGGAAATCATAGGTCGGACAAAGACAGCACCATCAAGAAAGGCGTCTTGGGTCAACCCGCCCGCTCGCTTGAGTATGTGTGAAAGTGTTTCTTCATCGGATAATAAAGCATAAGTCCCAGGAAAATTGACCTCCCCCAGAATCGTAACAGATTTCATCGTTTTCCAGTCGGGTATCTCCCTGACGAATATGAAATCATCCTTTTTCAGTTCGATATTTTCTGCTATACTGGGATTTGTAAATATTTTTCCAATCGGCACATTGAATTTTTGCGTGGTTTTCCCCTCCAAAATTCGAACTACCTCAGCGCTATCGAGAAACGCATTCATTTTGAATCCGCCAGCCTCGAATATGATATCCGATAAACGCATATTTTTATAAAGTGGATATTTCCCAGGTTTTCGAACAGCCCCTTGTATATACACAAATTCTTCATCCACAAATTTCAGCGCTGAATAAACTATAATTCTATCCTGTGGCATTAGTTTTAAATTTTCCAATGAATCTCCTGCTAACGCTTTTTCTAAATTGGCATATAATATCTTCCTTTTGCCCCTATCAATTTTCCGTAATATATCCAACCTTTTCATATATGTGTCATCGAACAAAGCATTGTCGCTCTCGAAAAGGTCGGAAATGCGCATTCCATCGAACCAACCATATGCACCGGGCTGAGGAACATATCCTTCGAGGAACACGATTTTTTCCCTGAATGGATTTACGGAGAAAATCGAAATATCATCGCCATCGTGAAGTTTTGTTTTCACCTGATTAGAATCTGAAAGATTTATTGTAAGCGAATGATGAAATCCATCAGTTACTCTATCTATAAATATTTCTTTTTCATTTCCTTCGGGAAGTAGACCGCCAGCAAAATTTAAAACATCTTTTATAGTCTCATTTTGTAAGAGTTCATACTCTGCTGGCGTTTTTACCATCCCTCTGAGTTTAACTAAAATACTGTAATGCGGGACAAAAATTACATCGCCTGTCGCTAATTGAATGTTTCCAGATGAATGTCCCTCGTTTATGAAATGATATAGGTCGAATGTGGCGATTTTTTTTTCGCCTCTGAAAACAGCGATATTCCTATATGAACCGACCGAATCCGGACCGCCTGCCGCAGCTAATGCTGTCATAACGCGGGAAATTCCAGGAAGGTCATAGATGCCGGGGAATTTTACCTGCCCGACTACGAAAACTCTTACCGATTTTACTTGCCCAAGTGTCAACGAAGAACTGAAATTTTTATAATTAGCCGAGAGAGCTTTTTTGACAGTGGATTCTGCAGAAGAGAGAGTTAATCCCCCAACCGCTACATCACCGACCTGTGGAATATATATACTGCCCCCTCTGTCCACAGTCAGTTCATATTGAGCATTTAGACTTCCCCATAGATTCAGGATAAGTTTGTCCCCACTGCCGATAACATATTTATCCGAAACGGGAAGTTGAGCGGTTTCTATACTCGGGATGTTATTGAAAAAATCTGCTCCAAACCGCTTTAAGTGGCTCGGAGTGGCTTTGCGGATTATCTGAACCGTATCTCCATCTATTACTATGGGTTCATCGAAATAGGGAAGAGTATCTACATAGAGCGATTCGGTTTCGATATAATTCCTTTGTGGTGCAACAAAAGTAGTCCCTGGAGTTTCATAGATTTGAGGCGTCCTGTATTGTTTTACTTGTCCAGATGGTTCAGTAGTTCCAGCTCGCTTTTCGAGCATTTTCTTGTATTGGTCCAGAGAAAATGGTAACTGTGCTGCAACTAACCCGCAATAAAGTGAAATGAATAATAATATTGTAATTAAAATGGGATTTCGCTTCATCCCTGTTTTTTCTCCTTTTCTTCGGTTTCAGATTTCTTTTCCCCCTCCCCTTCGGCTTTTTCTTCCTCAGCTTCTTCGGCTTCCTCTTCCTTAACTTCGGATACTTCGAGACCGCGAGGCTTCACAATTGAAGCGACTGTTTCATCGGGGTCGTGTTGAATCTCTGCATTTGGGATGGAAATGTCTTTGATATGAATCGATTCCCCGAGGTCGATATTTTCCACATTGATTTCCACCACTTCCGGCATATCCTTAGGGGCACAAAGTATTTTAAGTTCGTGAAGATGAGGAGTAAATATCCCGCCCTCTTTGACGCCGATAGGGGTTCCAACAAACTCGATAGGCACAATAAACGAAATAGGTTTCCCAAGCTGAACATATTCGAAATCGGCGTGGATAACTAAATCCGAAACGGGGTCGTGTTGAATATTTTTGATGACAGATAAATGGCTCGTTTCTTTATTCCCATCATTGATTAGCAGTTCTACCATAGAGTATTCGCCCGAGCGACTGCGTATTATTTTTGAAAAATCCTTTTTGAATATTTTCAAAAGTAAATGTTCGCCCTCAGAACCATAAAGAACCGCAGGAATAAAACCTGTTCTCCTGAGCCGCCGAGATTCTCTGGAACCTCGTAATTTTCTTATCTCTGCTTTAAGTTGAATACTTTTCATTTGTTTCCCTCCTAAATAAACTGAAAAAACATAGTAAATAAATCTGTATTGTAAAGAAAAATTATAAACTTAAACTATTATTTGGTTGAAAAAGAACGCTTAAAGACCTTTCCTGATGAATACATTTTATCGCGGTCGCGAAAAGTGGTGCGACAGAAATCACTTTGATTTTTGATGGCAAAAGTTTCTTACGAGCATCCTCTCTAAGCGGAATAGTATCGGTTACAATGAGACTGTCGATTTTGGAGTTCGCAATTCTTTTCACCGCCGGTGGTGAAAGAAGTGCGTGAGTAGCGAGAACATAAACAGATTTCGCTCCATTATTTCGCTTTTTGAGCAAAAGTGATGCAGACTTGATAGTTCCCGCTGTATCGACTATATCGTCGCGGATAATCGCTATTTTGCCTCGGACATCGCCGATTAAATTCAATGCTTTCGACTTGTTCGCATCCTCCCGCTTTTTGTTTATGATAGCGATATTTGTTTCGAGTTCCTTCGCGAGAATATCGATTCTTTTAACTCCGCCGATGTCGGGCGATACAACAACTACATTCTTCTTTTCGATTTCCTCCGGGATAATTTTCTTAATATAATCGGCGAATACCAAATCGGAGATTAGATGGTCTGTGGGGACATCGAAAAAACCTTGGATAGCGGGAGAATGTAGGTCCATCGTCAAGACTCTATCGGCGCCAGCAGAAACTATAAGATTTGCCACGAGTTTTGTCGAAATCGGAACTCGAGGTTTATCCTTTCTTTCCTGCCTCGCATATCCGAAATATGGCAAAACTGCTGTTACTCTTCTCGCGCTGGCTCGTTTTGCGGCATCGAGAAGAAGCAGAAGTTCCAAAAGATTATCCGCGGGCGGTTGGGTCGAATCGATTATGAAAACATCCTTCCCGCGCACATTCTCCAAAATCTGGACTCGGATTTCACCATCGGCGAAATTGCTCAACAGCAGTTTTGTCGGCTCGATTCCGAGATGCCTCGCAATCGCCTCGCCCAGTTGCCTATTGGAACGCCCAACTATGATTTTTATATCGTTCACAACAATCTCCTAAATATATCTCAAAATATCTGGGGTGGGAGGATTCGAACCTCCGAATGGTGGCTCCAAAGGCCACTGCCTTTCCGCTTGGCTACACCCCAAAAACATTTTCAACTACACGAAATGAGGAT
>CAYRNI010000052.1:0-1069 GCA_964425665.1 uncultured bacterium | reverse complement strand
GAATGTCCCGATGAAATCGGGATGCCTTTCCGCTTGGCTACACCCCAAAAACATTCGAACACTTTAATCTAAATTCATAGTCGAAATAGAATTTCTTATTGGAGATAAAACAAAAGTTTCTCCATTCCAATCAGATTCCAGTGCTCTTTTAGCATCTTTTATCTCTCGGAAAATACCGAAAAATGCCGACCCACTCCCAGTAATCGAAACTAACTCCGCACCAAAGTTTTTCAGTCGCTCGAATTCTGTTTCGAGTTCGGGATGTTCTTTCAGAACGATTTCGTTAAAACTATTTTTTAAACTCGGCAAAATCTCCCAGAAATTCTTTTTTAAATTATAATTGATTAAATTGTTGAGTTTTTCTGGTAATGTCAAGTAATTTCTTACATTCGAGTATGCTTTAATGGTGCTTATCCGAAAGTGTGGAACGACGAGAAAGACGAAATACGAGAGTGGTAGTTCTATTGGATTAACGATTTCACCCCTGCCTTCAGCTATTGCTGAGCCGTCGGTAAAAAAGAATGGCACATCTGAACCGATTTCCGAACCGATTTCGATTAACCGTTCGTTTCCTAAACCGAGTTGATAGAGTTCATTCACTCCGCGTAGGAATGCAGCAGCATCGGAGCTACCTCCACCTAAACCTGTCCCTATCGGTATATTCTTTATAAGCGTTATATCCACAGGGAACTTATCCCCGATATAATCGCAAATTTTTTTGTATGCTTTTTGCAAGATGTTCTCATCGGTGATTTCGAGATTTTTCACTTTGATAGAAAAATTTTCACTTTTCCTCAAATACAACATATCGGCGAGGTCGATAGTTTGCATAATCGTGAAGATATTATGGAAATTATCTTCCCTTTTCCCGAGAACATAAAGACATAAATTTATTTTCGCATAAGCCTTCAATATTATCATTTTTGCTTGCATTGTTTTTTAAATGTATATAACAATTACGCTATTTGAAAAAATATTTGTTTTTCAAAAAAATTAAAAGATTTAATTTTTATTAATTAAAGAAAAGTTCTGCGAAATATATAATTTAAGTTCTTTGAGATGCGTTTTT
>CAYRNI010000051.1:0-13741 GCA_964425665.1 uncultured bacterium | reverse complement strand
ATACTTCTTTTCAGCCCTTCCATCAACGAGATTTTCGGAGCGAAACCGAGTTCTCTCAACTTTGATATATCTGCGACCGAGCGATATATATCGCCCGGGCGAGGTTCAGCGAATTTAATCGGTATTTCGACATCGGGGTTGACAATTTCTATAATATTTTTTGCGAGAGATAAAATCGATATCTCCTCGCCGTTGCCGAGATTAAAAATCCCCTGAGCATCGTCGTTCTCTGCGAGAAATATAGCACAATCGGCGACATCTGCTGCATAGATGAAATCGCGAGTCTGCTCGCCATCGCCGTAAATCGTTATCGGTTCGTGATTCATCGCAGATATTATAAACGATGGTATCGCTGCGGAATACTGAGAATCCAATCGTTGACGAGGACCATAAGCGTTGAATGTTCGCAATATCGCATATTTCAATTTCGAGTTTTCCGCATAATTCTTGATTATGAATTCGCCATCGAGTTTCGTTAATCCGTAGATACTTTTCGGATTCGGGATAGATTTCTCCGATAGTGGAATGTCGGGATTATCACCGTAGACCGCTGCTGACGAAAAGAATATTATCTTTTTCACGCCCGCCTCGATTGCGGATTTAACTACATTGTATGTTCCGAAGGAATTTATATCGAATGCTATTTGTGGATTTCGCTCGGTTTCCACAACAGATGTAATCGCAGCCAAATGAAACACTATATCTACATCCGCCATAGCAGATTTTATCGCGGAAAAGTTCGTAATCGAATCCACGATAAGTTCGACATTATAATTTTCGATGTTTTTCTTTTTCCCAGTGGAAAGATTATCGAACACGACGATGTCTTCATCTCTCTCGGATAAAGCACTAACGATATACGAACCCAGAAAACCCGCTCCGCCTGTTATTAAAAATTTCAATTTTCCCTCCTTGACGAAACCAAACTAATTGAATATCTTGTAAAAACAAGAAAAATGCGAGGTAGACTATGCATAAAATTTTAGTGATTATCGGAGCAATCGTTATTATTGCATCGGCACAGGATATCCAAATCCAATATTTTCAAGAACCCGATGATATTAAAAATGCTTATTACAATAACGAAATCACCGAGGAGCAGTATTACGAATTGCTACAACTCTACGAGGAGAAGGTCGAGGTGAATACGGGAAATCTTCGTCGTCTTCTCGCTATCCCCGGAGTCGAGAGACCGGAGATAGAAGCATTGGAAAAAGCTCGACTCGACAGAGGACCTTTCCGCGATGAAAACGATGTCCGCAGAGCGTTCAGGGGCGATTTCAATCTAATCGAACCGTTCATCACCGTTATGCCACCCGCGAAAAAAATCGTATCAGGATATTTTAAGGTCTATAACAGCCGAAAATACGAGTCTCCATCGAGTTCCACCGACCCGTCGTATTCGTCGAAAATATATCTACGGAGTGGAAAATGGTCGGCAGATATAAGACACCGCCAGAAAGGCACTAATATGGCTCAACTATCTTATCGCTCGGTTCAATATCGAAGCAGAAAACTTCAACTCATCATCGGAAACTATTACAGCAAAGATTTGGGCTATGGGCTTCTTGTCGGAAGATATATCTCGCTATCCTCTTACAAAAAGGACAACGATGGTCTCGGATATTGGCTCTCGCCATATTACGGCGATATGAACGGGACATATTTGAATTGGAAAATCGGCAGACATTGGAGTGTGCAATCGGCAATCTCCACGAACTACTATTATAAGGATTCCTATCAGGATTTGATTTCTGCTGCTGTATCTTATTACAAATCTCGGCTCGGCAGGTTGGGAATGGTTTTATATCGCGGCTCGCTGGTCGATTTCACCGACTCCAGCACCGCGGATATCCGCCAGATGGGAGCATCTATATACGGAGAATTCCGAAAGGGCGGCTGGAAGTTCCGAAACGAAACAGGTGTTATCCAGAATGGAGCGTGGGGAACAAATCTATACATATATTCCCCGCGAACCGATGGTGTGAATTACCTATGGAAATTTTGGGCTTATCATCCGCAATTTAGACCGCTTTATTCCGATGGACAATGCGATAAGGGTTACCAGTCTTACTATCCAGATGATTTCTCTTTCTATGTAAAAGCATATCAAGCGGGCGAACTCGGATGCTATGCCTCCGCGAAATTTCCACTATCGTCTAAAATTGAAAGTCGAATCAAAGCATCATACTTTCAAGTTACTAACTACGATGACAATGGAGCCGAGGGCTATATCGGTCTGAAATATAAGATGGGTAGGAAGGGATATATCGACCTATACATCGACCGTAGATTCGATGGCTGGGGAGCAACAGGCACGACGAAGGATAAAATCAATCTGTCCGCGCGATGGAATATAAATCGAAAATTTTCTAACCGAACTTATGCATATTTCAAATCGAACGATTACGATACATACTGGCGGAATGAATATAGAATTTCCAACACATTCTACTACGAACCCAAAAGAGATATGGAATTGGGTTTAAAACTCGAGCGCAGAGATTCAGATATCGACGACCCCGACTACGGCGGATATTATACTATTGCACCTGTTTTCAAACTCGATGTCGGCGAAATCAGTTGGCGAACGGAAATATCACTCAGAAAATACGATGACGAATCTAGCTGGTCGACGGTCGCAAGAATAAATGCTATGGTAGGATTCTGAACCCTTCGGTTCTTTTCGATTACGCCGTTTCCTTTTTCGAGGGAAACAAATTCGCGGAGCGAATGCAATGAGCGAGATAGGGGGGCAGAAAGGAGATATTACGCAAAACATTCTCTAAACATTGCAGAAGAGAATATGAAAAAAACGATATTACGCAAGACGAAATAGATTTTGAGGTAAAAAATTAAGAAATGCTGGCAAAAATAACATAATTTAGTAAATTAGATTATATCGTAAGAGGCAAAAATTAGGAGGATATTCGATGGCGATACTATCCGTAGGTGCGAACCGAATGAATATGATGAAGCTTCGCAGGAGGCTTATCATCGCCCGTAAAGGACATAAATTGCTCAAGGACAAACAAGACGAACTGATGCGTAATTTTCTCGAGATAGTCGATGAAATAAAAGGATTGCGTGATAGAACAGAAAAAATTTTAATCGAGGCTCTGCAAAGGTTCACAATTGCCACAGGCTCGCTTCCTCGTGAGGAAATCGAGGGGATTTTCACCATACCATCTGTCGAAGCCAATGTGAATGTGAAATCTGCGAGATTATTGAATCTACGAGTGCCTCATTTCGAGGTGACATTCGAGGGCGAAGGTATTTCATATTCCATCGCACAGACTCCCGCAGAACTCGATGGCGCGATGGAGGATATGTCGGAATCGCTCAAACTTTTGGTCACACTCGCCGAGACGGAGAAGAAACTGGAACTTCTCGCGCAGGAAATCGATACCACTCGCAGAAGGGTCAATGCACTCGAATATGTTATGATTCCCGATTTAATCGATACCGTGCGATATATCAGGATGAAACTCGAAGAACTCGAACGCGGAAACTTAACGAGATTGATGAAGGTCAAAGACATCATCGCGGAAAAGCGAGGATATTAGCGGGCGAGCAGCCCGTCTCTATTATGAGACTGTGGCATTGCGTAATGGACAAACGATATAATTTTTATTAATCGATATTTTTCGCTGTTGTTAAAACTCGATTCCTATGAAAAAAGTTATATTCACAATACTGTTGCTCATTTCATTTTCCTTTGCTCAGGATAAATACTGGATTTATTTTTCCGATAAGGGGCTTCGCACCGAACAGGACACGATTATAGCACTCGAAAAAACTGAAAAGGTGTTGACAAATCGGTGTATTTTTCGTCGGGCAAAAGTTCTTCCACGCGATAAAATCGTCGATTGGAAAGATATCCCTTTGTGCAAATACTATATCCAGCGGGTCGAGTCCGCTGGTGCGAAAATCGTTCACATCAGCCGATGGTTGAATGCCGTCTCTGTTCGAGCGAACCCCGATGTTCTGTCGAAAATAGCGGATTTCCCGTTCGTGGAAAAAATCGATATTGTCCGTAAATTCCACCGAAAATTTATCCCCGAAGATACAACCGAGTATTCGGCGGAAGCGATTTATGGAATGTCGAAGGAGCAATTGTCTTTTATGGACATTCCGCCGCTCCATAAAATGGGTGTTTTCGGCGATGGTGTTCTGCTTTGTATAACCGATACGGGTTTCAATCGGCATCACATAGCGATTACGCATTGCGATGTCGAGGCATCTTACGATTTTGTCTCCGACGATACAGTGGTCGATTTTCAGGATGGCGATGACCCCGCGATAGTTTCCCACGGGACAAAATGTTGGTCGGAAATCGGCGGGCGGGTAGATTCATTATATTGGGGGGCTGCTCCGAATACATCTTTTCTGCTTGCTCGCACCGAGGATATAGACACCGAATGGACTGTCGAGGAGGATAACTGGGCGGCGGCAGCCGAATGGGCTGATTCGCTCGGCGCAGATATAATATCCGTCTCCTTGGGGTATTATGATTGGTATTCTCCCGATGATATGGATGGCGATACGCCAGTGATAACCGCCGCTGCGGATAGGGCGGCGTATCTCGGCATCGCTGTTTTCACCGCTGCGGGCAACAGCGGTCCATCGCATCAAACACTGGTAGCCCCCGGCGATGGCGACAGCGTGATTACGGTCGGTGCCTGCGATGGCAAGGGAAATCTGGCATCATTTTCCTCGCGAGGTCCCACCGCCGATGGCAGAACAAAACCCGATATTTTGGCTCACGGTGTCGGAACGGTTTGCGCGGATGGAATGCACGATTCATTGTTTTCGCCATCGTCTGGGACATCTATGGCGACACCGATGGCTGCTGGGGTCGGTGCGTTGCTATTGAGTTTGCGACAATCGCTTACCCCGATGGATTTACTTCACATTCTTCGCGAGACCGCCGACAATTGCATTTCGCCCAATTCCGATTATGGATGGGGTATTATAAATGCTCGCGCCGCTGCGGCATATCCCTTCAACGATTCATCTTTCGTCTATTTCGAGCGGGGATGGAATATAATCGCATTGCCTGTGGACACTATTATTCCCGCGAATATTTTACCTACAAACCCTACTGTATATTCCTTCGAGGGCTCTACATTTGTGTCTGTCGATACATTGACTCCTGGCGAAGGATATTTCGCATTTTTCACAGATGATACATTCGCGATTTTGTTCGGGAGACCGATTACCGAACTCGATATCGAACTTCGCCGAGGATGGAATCTTATCGGCGGACTTTCGAGGACAATTTTTACTACCGAACTCGAAATCTCTCCGTTGACCGATAAATTTTTCATCTCCAAAAATGATTGCTACGATTTATCAAAAGGACTTATCCCCAGCCGTGGCGGATGGTTCTATGCGACATACGACCATTCGGTTCATCTCGTTGAGTAATCGAAATAACCTAAAATTTCAACTTGTCGATTTCAAAATCTATGATATAATATTCAGTTTAATCGAAGCGAGGTTATAATATGAAATTTAGGCATTATATCACGCTCATTTTCATTATGTTTGTTGCTTCATCGTGTGCTAAAACGCCGACAATTGTGGTTTCCCCTGAATCGATAAATTTGAGGACGCTCTCGCCCGGTGAATCTGTCGAGGATACATTCTGGGTGAAAAACATCGGCGAGGGAACTTTATCCGCTGAAGCGAGGTCGGGCTGTGATTGTATCGAATTGGAAAACGAACTGCCCGATGCTATCGCTCCCGGTGATAGTTTTCCTCTGGCTTTCGTATATTATGCTCCCGATTCCGCAGTAGTCGAGAAAAAGAGCATTTTCATCTCTTCAAATGATGAAAAAAACAAAGTGAAAAAATTGAGTATCACAGCGACAGTTCGTAATAAAAAACTCGCCAGGGGAGATTCTACAATTACATTCATTCCGTTTGCATCGAAAGAAACGCAGTTGAAAAATGTTTCCGACAACATTATGCGAACATTTTTCAGCGAGGTTAATTCTAAACTTCATTTTCACCCTGTCAATCCATCGAAAATTATTCAGGACATAATAAGCGACCATAATTACGGTAAAAAGCCCATATCGAAAATTGTTCGGAAATGGTCTCTGATGGACAGTGTTCGCTGGGTTATCGCCTGCCAACTTTCCCTCGGTAGAGATTCATCGGTTATCGGGAAGTGTTCGGTAGTCGATGGTTTTTCGGAGTTTCCGATGGAATTTTCATTTAGAACCGCTATCCCGAAGGCTGGTAGTGTGTTTATGGATAGTTTGGTGGCATTTTTCGGCGATATAGGAAACCGCTACCGCAATGCTATGATGAAAGGAATGCAGATTAAATGGGCAATGCAAAGAAAAGAGGTTATGAATAAACCGCTTCCTAAGATGCAATTTGTGGATGTTCGCACGGGGGATACGCTCACCGAGAAAGCCGCTAAGGGCAAAATATTATTATTACACTTTTTCGGTATCGACTGTGAACACTGCGAGGAAGAGGTCAAATGGCTCACCGATTTAGCGAATACTCATCCTGAAAATCTAATTATCTGGGGGGTATCAATCGATATGGATAAACCCGACAGCGTGGAGATATTTGCCCGGCAGCACAAACTACCGTATCCCATCGTTCTTCCGACATCTGAATCGCATCGGAGGTTGACGAGAATATACGGTGGAGCAACTCCGCAGACAATCGTTGCGGATAAAGATGGTATCGTCAGGGAATTCTTTGTCGGTTTTAATAGAGTTTTTATTCAGCGGCTCGAATCGCTTCTAAGTTCTCTAACTAATGGGACATCGTCTAAAAACACAGGGGCTGAAAAGTAATCTATGGTAAAATGGCGACTGCTATATACGGGTTTGCTTTCCGCTGCGGAGAATATGGCTTGGGACAATGCTTTGCTCTCCGCACAAGCGGAGTCGGATAACCCATCGCCAATATTGAGATTTCTTCGGTTTTCGCCTTCTTGCGTTCTCGTCGGCAGGCATCAATCGCCTTATCAGGAATCTCGCATCGACTATGTCAAACAGCAGGGATGGGATATAAACCGCAGGATTACAGGTGGTGGCACGATATTTTTCGACCCGTCGCAAATCGGCTGGGAGGTTTTTGGAACTCGCTCTCTCGAATGGGCAAAATGCTCGCAGGCGAAACTTTATCGGAAAATTTCAGAAGGCGCGATTGCGGGATTGAGAAAACTCGGCATCGAGGCGCGATTTCGACCGAGAAACGATATCGAAGTCGATGGTAGAAAGATTTCTGGCACAGGTGGAGCATCGGAAGGCGATGCTTTTATGTTTCAGGGAACATTGCTCGTCGAAAATGTTGCCGAAAAGATGCTCAGGGCTTTGCGTGTTCCAGCCGAGAAACTCGGCAGGCACGGACTCGAATCGATTCGCGATAGAGTGGTATTTTTGAGCGAACTGGTCTCGCCTTTACCCGATTTCGATGAAATTAAATCCGCTATTGTCAGGGGATTTGCCGAAACTTTCGATGTCGAGATAATCTTTGATGAACCCAACGAGCGGGAGCGAAAATTATTTGAAAAATATCTCGAATACACTCGCTCGGACGATTGGATATATAAAATCGAAAATCCTGAAAATATGAAAGGGACGCTCGTGGAGGTTTCGCGGAGAAAGGGGACAGTTCGTGCCGCCGCACAAATAGATGTCGGCAAGCGGAGAATTTCGGCGGTTCAGTTCTGGGGGGATTTTTTTATCGAACCGGCGAGAGTTTTAAATGACCTCGAGGCGTTGTTGAAACATCGCAGGGCGAAGGTAAGTTCGGTAGTTCCAGTTGTGGAGAACTTTTTTAAGAAATCGAAACCGCATTTAATCGGTGTAAATTCGGATAATTTTGCAGAGGCGCTCGCGAGGGCTATATCGAAGTTCGCACTGATAAAGCAGGGTTTCACATTCGACGAGGCAAACCGACTATACTTTGCCAACTTAGACCCATCGGAATGGCAAAATTATCCGTTCACGCATTTTCTGTTCCCATACTGCTCGAAACTTGTCGGCTGTAAATTTAGGCATCGAACTACTTGCCCCGTTTGTGGGCTTTGCACAGTCGGCGATGGATACAAACTTGCTCGCGGTGTCGGACTCGAATCCTATACTATAACATCGTTCGAGCATTTGATGAAGACTCATCGTAGATTGCGGAGCGAAAATTCTCCTGGATATATCGGTTCAGCGTGCGAGGAATTTTTTGTCAAACATTTCATAAGTTTTAAAAATTCGAGGTTGGGTATAGTTCTCGTGCGGATAGATTCGACCACTTGCTACGATTTATCTCAGGAGCGAGCGGCATATCGCGGGGAGTTCGAGAGCCAGACGGAGCTCGATTTGAATCTGATAGAAAAAGTGTTGACCTTGTGGAAAAAATAGAAGGTGATAAAAAAATTAACGAAATTCGTAAATATTATTTGACAATTGCGAATGCATATTTATTTTATAAACAAGAGACAGGAAAAATTATTTAATAGTGAAAAGTCACTAACCAAAAAGTTCGGTAGGCGGAATGCGAGAATAATCCAGCAACGGTTATTGGACTTAAATGGGGTTTCCAATCTTTCGGAAATGCGTTTGCTTCCTGGAAGATGTCATAGATTAAAAGGAGATAGAGAAGGTCAGTTTGCTCTTGATCTTGAACACCCCAAGAGGCTAATTTTCGAACCATTTTTTGAAAATGATGAATCGAGTAAAAATGTAGAATTAGTGGAAATAAAAGCGGTAGTCATAATCGGAGTAATAGATTATCATGATTAAAGATATTACAAAAAACAAATTTCATCCCGACTATGCAATTCCTCCCGGTGCCACTTTGAAGGAATTGCTTAAAGAAAGAGAGATAAAGCAGAAGGAATTTGCGAAGCGTGTAGGTTTATCTCCAAAAACCATTAGTGAGATAGTTACGGGAAAAGCTCCCATTACATACGAAACGGCATTATTGTTTGAACGGGTTCTCGATATACCAGCACATTTCTGGATACGACGAGAAATGTTTTATAGAGAAACATTAGCTCGATTAGAGAAAAAAGAAGATTTGAAAAAATGGGAAAAATGGGCTAAACATTTTCCGGTTGCAGCTATGAAAAAATTAAATTTAATTTCATCAGATGCAGAGATCAATATTGTTGAAGAAATTCTTCGTTTTTTTAGTATCGCCGAGCCACAACAATGGGAAATAATATGGAATAAGTGGCAACCTCAATTTAGAAAATCTCAAACATTCAAAACAGATAAATATGCTCTCAGTGTATGGCTTAGATGGGGAGAACTTAAAGCAAAAGAAATAAATTGTTCTCCATTTTCAAAATCGAAATTGAAAAAAATTTTACCCCAAATTCGTTCATTGAGTAGAGATACTGACCCAAATATCTTTATACCCAAATTGCAAAAGTTAGCTGCTTCCGCTGGGATAGCGATAATTTTTATTCCTGAATTACCTAAAATCCGCGTAAGTGGTGCAACTTGGTGGGTTTCGAGTAAGAAGGCTGTTATTCAATTAAGTTTGCGCTATAAAACAAACGACCATCTATGGTTCACTTTTTTCCACGAGATAGGACATATCCTTTTACACGGTAAAAAGTTTGCGCGAGTCGAGTTTGCCGGTGAAAAAGCAGGCGATAAAATAGAAAAGGAAGCGAATAAATTCGCATCGGAATTATTAATACCATATAATGAATATGAAAATTTTATTAAATCTAAAAAATTTGATGAAAAATCGATTATTCAATTTGCAGAATATATTGGAATAGCTCCAGGAATTGTAGTAGGTCGATTACAATACGATAAAAAAATAAGATGGGATTCATATCTAAATAATTTAAAAATAAAATATAAATGGACACAAAATAAAATCGAATAAACTATGTTTTTCTGGGACCCGACATTTATTTTGCTTATTCCTGCCATTTTGCTCGCGATATGGGCGCAGATGCGAGTAAAGAGTGCCTATGCTGGCTGGTCGGATATAGTGACGGATAGAAGGATAACAGGCGCCGATGCCGCGAGAATGATACTCGATTCGCACAATCTCGATGTTAAAATCGAGCCGATACGAGGCAAATTGACCGACAATTACGACCCGAGGGAAAAAGTATTGCATCTATCCGAGGGGGTCTATGACAGTCCATCGGTTGCGGCGGTTGGAATTGCGGCTCACGAGTGTGGTCACGCTATTCAGCACGCTAATGGATATGTTCCGCTGAAAGTTCGTAATTCGATTGTGCCCGTTGTGTCGCTCGGTTCGAATCTCGCATTCCCGATTTTCTTTTTCGGGTTAATTTTCTCTATACCGACCCTTTTGAAAATAGGGCTATGGCTTTTCGCGGGCGTAGTGGCATTCCAACTGATAACATTACCTGTCGAGTTCGATGCATCTCATCGTGCATTAAAAACTCTCGACAGAATGGCTATACTATCGCCGGAGGAGCTCGCAGGTGCCAGAGAGGTTCTAACCGCAGCAGCATTAACCTATGTCGCAGCGGCACTTATGGCGATACTAAATTTTTTACGACTGTTTTTGCTTTCGAGAAGAAGATAATTAAGCAGAAGGATTGCTCTCGCCCTCGGCGAACCATTGTTTTCCTTCGTCGCTGAACAAATCGATAAGAATAATAATTCCAAGAGTGGTTCCAATAGGGAAACTAAACAGCATTAAAATCGCGAGAATAATACCGACTGTCTTCGCCCAATTTTTCTTATGCAATATCTCCCTTTGTTTCCGTTTAATGTGATTAACAAATTCAATAGCGATTAAATATTTCAAACAATTTATTCGATTCAGGAAAATCATTTACTAAATTTATCTATTATTTCGAGTATTTTTTCGAGGTCGTTTTCGGTAAGATTGGATGCTCGCATAAAAATCTTGTTCAGCATCTCTTTCTGATTAGGCTTTACTTGTCTGACTTCGGCTCTCTCTGGGATAAGAATGAAATAATCGGCGATATTTTTGTCGAGCAAATCTTCGGGAGTAAGAGGCTCGCCGAGAGATAATCTTCTCGTAAATAGTTCGCATAAAAGTGCCAGTTTTTTAGGTGATGGTATCTGTCCGCTTTCCCAAAAAACTATCGTTTTGCGCGATACACCGAGCATATCGGCAATTTCCTGCTGTGAGAAACCATTGCCTCGTGAGGCGATTCCTGCGGCTTTTCTCAAAAATCTGATATTTTCACCAAATAATTTACTAATATGCATAATAATTGTTGTATCATAATATTACATTTTGCTCTTGACATATACGAACTCGGTGGTATAATAATATTGTAACATAATGTTACATTTTGTTCTTTGAAATTATCTATTAAAATCGTCGATAAAACCTATCTGATGTTCGGTATCGCTTTTATCTGCTGGCAGTTCGGGGAAATATGCGATAGAAGATATGTATTCGTATCTGATAAGAAGATATGCCTTCTCGTTTGTGAACCGATTCGTTTTCGGGTCGGGAAATGGATAATCCGTATGTTCAATCCAGACACCGAGTTCATCTGTTTCGACAACTCTCGCAGAAATAGTGATAGTTTCATTTTCTAAAATTTCCACCTTAGGACGCAACTGCCTGTCCTGATATTTGGGATTGTTAATCGTCATAATCACTCTTGCACCGACTAAATTCTCCAGCATAAGACCTCCGATAAAATTAAAGGTTCAAATCTCGAAGATATTATCAAAAAAATAAAAAAAGATTAAATGTCAACAAAAAGGAGCAATCGAATGGCAAAAAGAAGAAAAGTGCGGAGGGTAAGCGTTATGGAAATTCAAAAACTTCCTCCGGAGAAAATCGAGGAACTGTTCGATAAATTAAATGAGGGAAAAATCGTTCTCGTTTCGATTTATCCCGACCGGTGGTCTCAAATCGGGCTTCACTCGCCGAAATTAAAAAAATTTATCGCTCGAAAACAAGGTTTGCAAACAGGAGCAATAGCAAAAATGATGAAAATATTATCGAAGGAGTGGCTCTATGAGGACGAGAAGAGAATATCTCGACAGGCGAAATCGAAAAATTCAAAAACTTTACAGACAACTTCGAAAACAGGGCTTTGTGGCAAAAAAATGCTTTGAAGAAATAGCAAAACTAACAGAAGGTGAACTCTCGCCAGAATCTATCAAAAGAATCGTTTATACCTATGTTCCAATCGCCAAGAGGAAAAACAAATAATACAAAAATCCCGATTAAGCCCCATTATCGAGACTTTATCGGGATTCGACGAAAAGCGAAAACAATCGACTCAAACTGATATCTTCACTATCTTACGAGTATAAGTTTTCCCGTATCTACTGTTCTCCCTGCCGAAATTCGGTAGATATATATTCCCGATGGCAATTTCCCAGCATCGAACTTTATTGTGTGCGACCCAGCCTTCAAATCCTTATCGAACCGCAGAATATTTTTCCCAGCGATATCGAATACACCGAATTCAATTTTTGTCGCCCGGGAAATATCTATATCTATCTGGCAGACGGAATTAAATGGATTCGGATATGGCTTACCGATTGTCATCTCGTCCGGAACTTTGCCATCGCTCGGCTTTTCCTCGATTGCAACATACGGATTCAGCGAAGTAATATAACCCGCCTGATTAATATGACTTCCATCGCCGCATTCACCGATTACTGCCTGCCCTATGGACGCATAACTACGATAGCTCGCACTTTCTTTATATCCACCACCGTTGTCCTGAACATGAGGATATTCTACCTGCGCGAAAAGAACGACTATACCGATGAGGATAATTAAAATTGAGATGCTACGCATAATTATCCTCCTATTTATTATGATTTTTTTCATCATCTTCATTGATACGATTAGTTATTTCATAATCTTTTCCAAGAGTTTCTGGATATCCATAAGCCTTTGGATAAAGCAATTTCCCATCGGGGCAAATCGTTCCATCGCCTTTTTCCTCGACAGCAGGATGATATAACTGGTGCATAACGGGGTCGTCGCGGTCGGCATAAACTGTCCAATATACTTCACGGTTAGGCTCACCGTAGACCTTAAATGCGGTAAAATCCTTGTTCCATTCGCAACCCGTTAAAAATGGACGCCCGACAGGAGTAAGATTTATCGATGCTTCATCCTCCTTAGTCAGCGATTTGAAATAGTCGGGCATTTTAACTATTCCTTCGCCTTTCTCATCGAGTTTCACTCTGCCGCGATACAGACAAAGATTTTCAGGCGATTCTACAAAATTATGACGCAGCAATTTATGAAGCGGGTCATCGGGATGGTCGATTAGAAACGAACCCGAGCCTTTCGATAATGTGCCTGTTATGTTAAGGTTCCCACTTATTTGAACATTCCCATCGAAAAATGCCGAGTAGTTCGTTCCTGTCCCCCCTGCCGAACCATAAACACCGATTTTTGTATCACCATTTCCACCAGCGTATCCATAGACGCCATATTTTGCTCCGCTGTCGGCATAAGCATATCCATAAACTCCATACTTTGACCCACTATCGGCTACAGCGTTTCCATAAACTCCATAATTAGAAAGAACTCCTCCCGATGCTTCACCTCTCACTCCGTATCTGCTTCCGCTCCCTAACATTTCCGCTACACCTTCCACGCCCTTATATCCACCTCTAAAATAACCACCATATCCATAATAAGGTGAATTGGCACATTCTCCATAAACAGCTGCGGCATCCTCGGTTGTAGCGGTGTTGAGAAACATAGCGACAGCATCACTATCGGAAGCAGAACCACTCACGCTTCCTTCACCATA
>CAYRNI010000050.1:0-13799 GCA_964425665.1 uncultured bacterium | reverse complement strand
CATTATGCTTTGGGGCGCTTAGTTCCATATTTCGAGCGGGCTTTTTTTCTTCCATCGACACCAGTAGCATCCATCGTTCCGCGGATAATATGATATTTCACTCCTGGTAAATCCTTAACTCTGCCACCTCGAACGAGAACTATCGAGTGTTCTTGCAGGTTGTGTCCTTCGCCAGGTATATATGCTGTGACCTCGATACCATTAGTCAATCTGACTCTCGCAATTTTACGCAGAGCAGAATTCGGTTTTTTGGGGGTCATCGTATACACTCGAATGCAAACTCCACGCCTTTGCGGGGAATTTTGTAAAGCCGGGGATTTAGATTTTTTTATCACCTTTTTGCGATTATTCCGCACAAGTTGATTTACTGTCGGCATATTTCCTCCTATAGCACTTTCATTTATGCTTTGAATTTTATATCGTGTTTAAATAATGTCAAGTTTAAATTGGCGACATACGAGTTTCCTCGATTTCTTCTGGAGAAACTATGAAGAAATTCTTGTTCATAAATTCCTGTTCATCGTCAATCGGTTTAGCATCGGGACGAATTCGAGAATATTTACGGAAACCAGTTCCTGCGGGTATAAGTCTACCAATAATGACATTTTCTTTCAAACCGACTAAACGGTCGACCTTGCCATTTACAACAGCATCTGTAAGCACACGCACAGTTTCCTGGAAAGATGCCGCAGAGATAAAACTTTCGGTGGTCAAACTAGCACGAGTAATTCCGAGCAACAATGTCTCGAAAGTAGCAGGCTTTCCACCTTGTGCTACTACACGCATATTCTCTGCGAGAACAACCGACCTATCCACTTGCTCGCCTTTGAGAAATCGGGTATCCATTCCATCAATAATCTCCACCTTACGCAGCATTTGACGAATGATAATTTCAATATGTTTGTCATTTATAGTAACCGATTGCAACGAATATACTTGCTGCACCTCGTTTAGCAAATACTCCATCACGGCTTGGTCGCCCTTAATGCGAAGTATATCGTGAGGGATAATCGGTCCATCGCAAAGTTTTTGCCCCGCTTCGACATGGTCGCCATCCTGTATCAAAATATGTCTTCCACGAGGAATGATATATTCTCTGACCTCGCCTTCGTCTCCGTGAACTGTGATGGCAAAACCCTTAGCTGTTTCTTCCTTATGAAATTGCACGATACCATCGACTTCTGAAATTATAGCAGGATTTTTAGGTTTTCGCGTTTCGAAAAGTTCCGTTACTCTTGGAAGACCACCAGTTATATCCCTCGTTTTCATCATCGCTCGCATCAATTTTGCTATGGGTTGTCCTGCCTTTATTTTCTGTCCATCGCTGACAAGTATATGAGCATCCATAGGAAGATGGTATGTAGCGATTACTTTCCCATTATCGTCCTCTATGAATATGCGAGGATTAAGTTTCCTATCCTTTACATCCACCACGATAAGTTCCTTAGTCATAGATGTTTCATCAACCATTTCCTTTACCGTTACATCTTCGATTATGTCGGCAAATACGACTTTTCCTGATACATTAGTTAGAATAGGATTGACATATGGATCCCATTCATACAGAACATCTCCTTTTTGCACCTGCTGATGGTGTTCCACCATAATTTTTGCTCCGTATGGAACTTCATATCTGTGCTGAATTTGCTGATTATCGACTATAATAATCGAGCCTGTCCTGTTTAGAACGATACCTTTGCCGATACCATCAGGGTCGGCTATAATTTTTAACCTCTCATAAATAACTTTGCCCTCATATTTCGTATCTACGGTAGATTGTTCGGTTCCTGCTGCTGCAATACCACCGATATGGAATGTTCGCAATGTGAGCTGTGTGCCCGGTTCACCTATGCTTTCACCGGCGATGATACCTACTGTTTCTCCTATGGAAACAGGTTTCCGTGTGGAAAGGTCCATTCCGTAGCATTTCGCACAGACACCAACTTTAGATTCACAAGTCAATACAGAACGAATTCTAACAGATTCAATTCCTTTGTCCTCGATAACTCGTGCTATTTCGGGTGTGATATACTCGTCAGCCTCGATGATGATTTCACCCGAGATAGGGTCATAAACATCCTCTGCGGAATATCTGCCAGCAATTCTATTTCTGAGCGGGATAATAACTTTCTCTCCATCTTTGAGAGCGGAACGCATAACTCCTCGAATCGTTCCACAATCCTCTTCAGAGATGATGACATCCTGTGCGACATCGACAAGCCTTCTCGTGAGATAGCCAGCATCAGCGGTTTTTAACGCCGTATCGGCGAGACCTTTCCGCTGACCGTGGCTGGAAATGAAATACTCCTGGACAGATAAACCATCTCGAAAACTCGAAAGAATTGGTGTTTCGATAATCGCTTGAGCTGTCATTCGTTTCTGAGGTTTCGACATCAAGCCCCTCAAAGCCGAAAGTTGTCTAATCTGGTCCTGACTACCTCTTGCACCGGAGTCTACCATCATAGAAAGAGGATTTAATCCGTGATTAAATTTGCTCAAAACATCGAAAAGAGATTTAGTAATCGCCTCCTGTGTCTTTGTCCAGATGTTGATTACATTGTTATAACGCTCCTTTTCTGTAATAATCCCTTTTTTGTGCATTTCAGTAATCTTGTTGATTTCCTTTTGTGCTTTTTTGATTAGTTTATCTTTATTCGGTGGGACGATGAGGTCGTCCATAGCTATGGATATCGAACCATTCGTAGCGGATTCAAAACCGAATTTCTTCAAATCATCTAAGAATTTTGCAGTTCTGGCGACGCCAACTTTGTCGTAAGCATCGGATATAATCTCCTTTAATGTGCCTTTTTTCAGTAATCTGTTTATATAACCGAGTTCCTTCGGAACAATCTGATTAAATATCACTCTTCCAGTTGTTGTCGTTACGAATGGATGTGGAATATCCACAGAGTGTTTCTTACCGTTATCATCGGTAATTATTATTTTGGTAGGTTCATTCATATTGGCACTGATTTTAATGGACACTGTGCCAGATACTGGTGCTGTAATATCTTCGATTTCCTGAATTATTTTCCCTTTTTCTTCAACCTTTCTTGGACAACGGGGAATTCTTGCGATAAGGTCACCTTTTTCGACCCGAACACTTTCATAGACAACCAAATGTTCCTTTTGTGCAGGCATTCTAACATAAATCCTGCTGTGGAGGTCGACTTTCTTATGGTCGTATGCTAATATCACTTCATCGAATGATGAAAATATCTTTACCTCATCATTTGGGGTTGGAACTTCCTTAGTCATATAATATGCACCCAATACCATATCTTGTGTGGGTGCAGCTACAGGTTGACCATTGGCAGGTAAAAGAATATTATTCGCTGAAATCATAAGCAGATGTCCCTCGATTTGCGCTTCGTAAGAAAGAGGAACATGAACAGCCATCTGGTCACCATCGAAGTCAGCATTGAAAGCGCTACAGACGAGAGGATGAATTTGAATAGCCTTTCCCTCTACGAGAATCGGGTAGAAAGTTTGCACAGATAGTCGATGCAATGTCGGTGCACGGTTGAGAGCAACAGGGTGGTCTTTGATTATTTCCTCCAACAAATCCCATATTTCAGCTTTACCACGCTCTACATATTTTTTCGCCGAACGAATAGTTTGTGTAATACCTTTCTCCTCGAGTTTTCGTATAATAAAAGGCTTAAACAATTCGAGTGCCATGGTCTTAGGCAATCCGCACTGCCACATTTTTAATTCGGGATTGACAACAATGACTGCACGACCCGAATAATCTACTCTTTTACCGAGAAGGTTTTGACGAAATCTTCCCTGTTTGCCCTTAAGAAAATCCGACAGCGATTTGAGTGGACGACGGTTCTGCCCTCTAACAGCAGTGGTTACTTTCCCATTTTGGATAAGAGCATCTACCGCTTCTTGAAGCATTCTTTTCTCATTACGCAAGATAACCTCAGGAGCTTGTATCTCTATCAGTTTTTTCAATCTATTATTGCGGTTGATAAGTCTGCGATATAAATCATTTAAATCTGAGGTCGCGAACCTGCCGCCATCGAGTGGTATCAATGGACGCAAATCGGGTGGTAAAACGGGGATTACCTCGAGAACCATCCATTCGGGTTTATTGCCTGATTGACGGAATGCCTCGACAACCGTTAATCTTTTCAACAACGACTTTTTTTTCTGCTCGGATTTTTCGACATTTATCTTCGAACGAATCTCCGCCGCGATGTCGTCCAACTTAAGCTGCTGAAGAAGTTTTTTTAGTGCGGGAGCACCCATCATCGCTTCAAACTGAATATCTTTAGACTTCAATTCGCGATATTCCTGCTCGGTCAGAAGCTGTTTATACTTCAAACCTGTAACTTCGGGATTGCCCGGGTCGGTAACAATATACGCCTCGTAGTAGATAATTTGGTCGAGTTGGCTAAACGAAAGATTTAGAAGAGTTCCAATTCTCGATGGATTTGTTCTAACATACCAAATATGAGTAACAGGCACGGCTAATTCTATATGTCCCATCCGCTCCCGTCGAACACGGGAATGTGTAACTTCGACCCCACACCTATCGCATACAACGCCTTTGAATCTTGAACCCTTGTATTTCCCACAAGCACATTCAAAATCTTTGACCGGACCGAAAATCTTTTGGCAGAATAGCCCATCATTTTCGGGCTTGAATGTTCTGTAATTTATAGTCTCGGGTTTAATGACTTCGCCATAACTCCACGAGCGTATAACTTCTGGACTCGCGAGCATAACTCGAATTGCCGCGAAATCCTTTTTCGATTTATCATTACCCGATGTCATTTTCGTTTCCATATCATACACCCCTTTGATAAACTTTTATGTTGGGGAAATTCCCAAAGAACTATATTAAACCGATATTACAAATCATCTTCATCGAGAAGTTGTATATCTATACACAATGATTGAAGCTCGTGTAGTAAAACATTGAAAGATTCGGGAGTTCCAGGTTCGGGAGGATTATCGCCCTTGACAATAGCCTCATACATTTTACTTCTGCCTATGACATCGTCGGATTTGACTGTGAGCATTTCCTGAAGCATATACGAAGCTCCGTAAGCTTCGAGTGCCCAAACTTCCATTTCGCCGAACCGTTGCCCACCGAATTGTGCTTTCCCGCCCAGTGGTTGCTGCGTTACGAGACTATACGGACCGATGGACCTCGCATGAATCTTGTCATCGGCGAGGTGAATGAGTTTCATCATATAAATTATACCCACAGTAATATCTTCGGCGAAAGGTTCGCCTGTTCTACCATCATATAGTTTCACTTTGCCTGATGTTGGAATCCCGACATCGGACATCTCCTTTTTAATATCCTCGACGGTCGCACCATTGAAAACGGGCGTTGCACCATATATATTTTTTTTCTTCAAAGCCCATCCAAGGTGAGTTTCGAGAACTTGTCCGATATTCATTCGTGAAGGAACACCGAGCGGATTGAGAATAATATCCACAGGCGTGCCATCTTCGAGATATGGCATATCTTCCTCAGGAACGATAATGGATACGACACCTTTATTTCCGTGTCTCCCTGCCATCTTATCGCCTACTGAAATTTTCTTCTTCATAGCGACATCGACTTTCGCGAGATGGATAACACCCGGTGGCAACTCATTTCCGCGAATTAACTTTTGCTTTTCATTGTTCAATTCTTCCTGCTTTTCCAAAATCAACTCTGAAGCTTCTTTCAGTATTTTTTGTATCTTGAGATTTACAGATGCATCATCTGTCCAAGTCGAATCGGTGGAAACATCATCGATGGATATTTTCTCTATTTTCTTCTTAGTGATTTTTTGCCCCGGTTTTATTATGGGTCTACCATTCTTCGCAGAAATAATATCTTGAGCCCGCTTGCCGAGTATAAGCTCCTTTATCTGTTTATCCTGACGGGATTTTATTTTTGAAATAGTTTCGGAATATTTTTGTTCGAGAATTTTAATTTGCTCTTTTCTATCTTTTGCAGTTTGGTCATAGCCTTTTCTTGAAAGCAAAACATTGTTTATGACAACGCCCTGAATTCCTGGAGGAACACGGAGAGAACTATCTTTGACATTGCCTGCTTTCTCGCCGAAAATCGCTTTAAGAAGTCTTATTTCGGGGGTCAATTCGCTTTCGCCTTTGGGAGTTACTTTTCCGCAAAGAATGTCTCCCGAACGAACATGAGCACCAATACGGACAATACCACGGCTATCGAGGTCCTTAACGCTTTCCTCAGAAACATTCGGTATCTCATCGGTCAATTCTTCTGAACCTGCTTTAGTTTCTCTGACCTGTGTGTCGAATTTCTCAATATGTAGAGAGGTGAAAACATCATCTCGGACCAATCGCTCCGATATAATAATCGCATCTTCATAATTATATCCGTGCCAAGACATAAAAGCTACGAGAACATTTTTCCCGAGAGCAAGTTCCCCGTTTTTAGTCGATGGTCCATCGGCGATTATCTGCCCAGCTTCTACCCTATCACCCAATTTCACCAGTGGACGCTGGTTTATCGAGGTGTTTTGATTAGACCTGTGGAATTTTGTCAAACGATAAACATCTTTATCGTCTATCAACTTAGATTTTTCATTTTTATCTGGCGTGATTTCGATTGTCTCAGCATCCACATACGACACTGTTCCCGACCTCCTCGCTATTATTGTAGCACCAGAATCCACCGCTGTTTTGAATTCCATCCCAGTCCCTACTATCGGAGCTTCAGTAAATAGAAGGGGAACAGATTGTCTTTGCATATTAGAACCCATCAGCGCGCGGGAAGCATCATCGTGTTCGAGGAATGGTATACACGCCGCCGAAACACTAACAAGTTGTGCAGGTGAAACATCCATCAAATCGACTTCCTTTGGAGATACAGGGACAAAATCTCCCCGACGCCTTGCCATAACTGTTTTACCCATAATCTTCCCATCTTTATCCACGGGAGTGGTAGCCTGAACTATCGTATGGCGGTCCTCCTCGTCAGCCGTTATATACACAACTTTTTTAGTGACCTTTCCATTTTTTACTATGGCATACGGAGTTTCCAAGAATCCATATTCGTTCAGTCGTGCATAAGTAGAAAATGAAGTTATAAGCCCTATGTTTTGTCCCTCAGGAGTTTCGATTGGGCACATTCTACCATAATGAGTGTAATGAACATCCCTTACTTCGAAACCTGCTCGTTCACGAGTGAGTCCACCGGGACCCAATGCCGAAAGTCTCCGTTTGTGAGTGATTTCTGCTAGCGGGTTCGTTTGGTCCATAAATTGTGATAATTGCGAAGACCCAAAGAAAGTATTGATTACCGCTGTAATAGTTCTTGTATTTATAAGTTCACCTGGGGAAAGGTTTTCCACCTCTTTTGTTCGCATTCTTTCACGAACCGTTCGCGACAGCCTCGCGAGCCCAATCCTTATTTGATTCTCCAACAATTCACCGACAGCTCGAGCACGACGAACTCCGAGATGGTCGATATCATCGAGGTAACCCTTGCCGTGCCTGAGTCCGATTAAATATTTCGCTATCGCGATGAAATCGGAGGGAAGAACAGTTCGTTCATCGCTGGGGGTATCGAGTTGAAGTCTCTGATTTAGTTTATATCTTCCCACCCTGCCGAGATCGAACCTGTGGACATCGAAAAAATACTCCTTCATAATTGCGTCTTCTTTGCCTTCGGCAACTATATCGCCGGGACGCAAACCGCTATAAACTTCTTGAACCGCCTCGTGTTTATTGGTAGTTTTATCCGCACGAAGAGTATTAAAAATAACAGGAATCATCTTTGGGGTATCAGGAATCACAACGGACAATTTTTTTATTTTATTTTTTATCAACTTATCGACATCGGACTTCTGAATAATACTTCCTGTTTCGATAAGTATCTCGCCTGTTTTTTCATCGACTACATTTTTTGCACAAAATAATCCGATAGCTTTTTCCGAGTTTTTCTTAGAAATTGTGATTTCTTTAACAGTATAAAACAGTTTTATAATTTCTTCGTCATCTTCAAAACCGAATGCTCGCAAAAGTGTGGTGAAAGGCACTTTTTTTCTCGATGAAACAACAGCGTGAATGACATCTCGAATATCGAAAGTAAGTTCCATCCAAGAGCCGTGAAGAGGGATAATTCTCGCGGATAGAAGTTTTTTCCCATTGGGATGAATTTTTTCATCGAAGAATACGCCGGGGGAGCGATGAAGTTGAGTAACGACAACGCGTTCGGCACCATTTATGATGAAAGTGCCGTATGGTGTAATCAATGGTAAATCGCCGAGATAAATAGTTCCTTCCTTTACTTCTTTCAATTTCCGCTTTTCCGATTCCTTCTGGTAAATACGCAGTTGGAGTTTTATATATAGCGGTGCAGCATACGAAAGATTTCGCACTTTGCATTCATCGATTGTGAACCTCGGTTTTTTAAAGAAATAAGAATCGAAATGCAGTTCATATTTTTCATACACATCCAAAATTGGAAAGGCATCTAAAAAAGCGGCTTGAAGACCGATAGGTTTTCTTTTATTTGGTGGAACATTAAATTGTAAGAACTTGTGATAAGAATCCAGTTGAACCTGTAAAAGGTTCGGCATTTCGACCTTCGGTTCGACCTTTCCAAAATTTTTACGCTCGATAATTGGTATGGCTTTCATAGGGAATTTGTCCTCTTTTTGGGGTTAATTTTATGAGGAAAATTGCATCCCCGACATAAATACAAACAGGAGAAACCTGTATTAAAATGCAGGAATCCCCTATAAGAACGCTGTTTCCGGCACTAATTTCATCGTAAAATTATTTAATTTCTACGGATGCACCGACAGCTTCGAGTTTCGCTTTAATTTCCTCTGCTTCTGCTTTTGGAAGATTTTCTTTTACCGCTTTCGGAAGAGTTCCCTCGACAAAATCCTTCGCTTCCTTCAATCCGAGCCCAGCGATAGCACGGACTTCCTTAATGACCTGTAATTTCTTATCGCCGATACCTGTGAGCATAACTGAAAATTCTGTTTTCTCCTCTGCCGGAGCAGCTTCAGCACCAGCTCCCGCCGCAGGAGAAGCAGCAACCGCAACAGGCGCAGCCGCAGAAACCCCAAATTTATCTTCCAGTTTTTTCACCAATTCGGCAAGTTCAAGCACTGTTAATTGGCTAATCTGGTCGATTAGTTTTTCCACATTGGCGCTCGTTTCCATTTTTTTCCTCCTATGTTTTATTATTTTTTTCGATTTTAATTCTTGTTTTCTTTTGTCTCACTAATTTGCTTTAATTGAGTTAAAAATCCTCTTAAAAGACCCGAAAGAACGAATGTGAATCCATATATCGGTGCGCGAATCGAACCGACAAGTTTTGCCCTCAGTTCATCGACACTCGGGAGGTTAGAAAATTCCTCGTATTTTTCAGGTCCGAAAAAGGAATTATCTACAACGATTGCTTTGACTTGCGGTTTTTCGTGTTCTTTAAGAAATTCCCTTATAGTTTTCGCTGGACTAATCGGGTCATCCTTAGTAAGCGCAAGGGCAGAACTCCCTACGAGAACGGACGGGTCGACAACATTATTGCCCAATCTATCGTAGGCGACTTTCATCAAAGTATTTTTAACTACCCGAAACTTCACATTATTTTTTCGAAAATCTCTACGAAGTTCCGTGATTTCTCCGACATTTAATCCTTGGAAATCAACAAAATAAACCACATTGTAAGTTTCCAAGTCGTCGATAAGTTCTCGAACTATTTTTTCTCTATCTTTTCTAAGCATATTTAGTCTCCCCGATTATTTTTTCATAACATCTTCTACAAGAACCTTTATTCCTGGTCCCATTGTGGAAGATACAGTGATATTTTTGATGTATTGCCCTTTAACCATTGGAGGACGGGCACGAATTACCGCATCGAGTAATGTCTGTGCATTCTCGGTCAGTTTTTCGATATCGAACGAAACCTTTCCAATAGGAGCATGGATATTTCCGCCTTTATCTACACGAAACTGTATCTTGCCTGCCTTCGATTCACCGACCGCTTTCGCAACATTTTTTGTAACTGTTCCAGATTTAGGATTCGGCATAAGTCCACGAGGTCCCAATATTTTACCGAGTCTCCCGACGAGAGACATCATCTCAGGGGTAGATATTGCGACATCGAAATCTGTCCATCCGCCTTGTATCTTCTCGACGAGGTCTTCGGCTCCAACAAAATCCGCTCCAGCTTCCTTTGCCTCGTTTTCCTGTTCCCCTTTTGCAAAAACTAAAACTCTGACAGTTTTACCTGTTCCGTTCGGAAGAACAACAGTTCCGCGAACCATCTGCTCCGAGTGTCGAGGGTCCACATTCAACCGTATAGCGATATCAACCGTTTCGTCAAAATTAACAAAAGATAGTTTTTTCACCAATTCGATAGCTTCTGCAAGCGGATAAGGTTTCAGTTTTTCGTAATTTTCACTTGCATTACGATATTTCTTCCCATGTTTCGCCATATTATAACTCCTTTCGCTTATAATAAGCTCCCACAGTTTCGGGTGTGGTTCCCTTTATATAATAATATCAATTATCTATTGTTCAATGAGTTATATTAATTACATAATATTATTTATTAAGTATAACCTGCACCAATTTTATCAATCCTCAACTTCGATACCCATAGAGTGTGCAGTTCCCTCGACGATTTTCATAGCACTTTCAATGTCGACAGCATTCAAATCGGGCATTTTCATTTTTGCTATCTCGCGAATTTTTTCCCTTTTTATTTTTGCAACTTTCTGACGGTTGGGCTCACTCGAACCCTTTTCAATACCTGCGGCTTTTTTCAATAAATCCGATGCAGGTGGGGTTTTCGTTATGAATGAGAACGACCTATCCATATAAACCGTAATAACAACAGGGATAAGATAATCGCCCATTTTGGCAGTTTTCGCATTGAACTGTTTGCAAAATTCGGCTATATTAACTCCTGCCTGCCCGAGAGCGGGTCCCACAGGTGGTGCAGGAGTCGCCTTACCTGCTGGTATTTGAAGTTTTACTGTCCCCTTTATTTTCTTTGCCATTATATCACCTCATAATAAATTTCTACTTCTTATCCGGTTTGAGTTGCATAAAATCGACATCCACAGGCGTGAGCCTTCCGAAAATAGACACCATAACTCGAACCTTCCCTCGCTCATGATTTATTTCACTGACTATACCAGTAAAATCCTTAAATGGTCCATCGGTAACTCTGACAGGTTCACCCTCTACAAAAGGTATTTCGACTTTTTGCGCAACCTTTTCTTTTTCCGTCTTTTTTATAATCGATTCGAATTCCTCTTGTGAAAGCGGAACCGGTTCTCCTGCCGAAGTAACAAATCCTGTAACCCCAGGAACTCCCTTTATAAAAGCCTTCGTTTTCTTGTTGATAATCATATTCACTAATATGTATCCAGGGAAAAATTTTCGCTGTATCGTTCTTCGTTTCCCGTGATACATCTCGATAACATCTTCCATAGGCACTAAAACCTTGAAAATAAATTCTTGCAATCCCTTATCAGCGACTGTGTTCTCAATATATTTTTGAACTTTTAGCTCTTGACCCGTTAAGGTATGAACAACATACCATTTCGCATCTGGATGACTATCCCCGATAGGTTCATCCGTCTGCTCATTATCCTTATATTCGACATCTTCATTATTCATAACTAATACCCTAATAAATTCCCTATGCAGAATAAAAATTACAGATTTCTCAATGAAGTATCAAGTGAACAAGACCATAAAATATTCTGTCAATAATACCTGTAAAAACAGCCAAAATCAATGATGTGGTTATTACTGCCACAGTTAAACCCCAGAGTTCCGATTTCGATGGCCACTTAACCTTTTTCAATTCTACCCAAGATTCTTTTATAAATTGAATTAACTTTTTCAAAATATTCTCCTTTAAAAACATAACTATTCACTCAGGCCCGGAGGGACTTGAACCCCCAACCCTCGGTTTTGGAGACCGATGCTCTACCACTTGAGCCACAGGCCTTTATGTTCAAAGTTTTTGAAAAATAATTTATGCCTTTTTTTTGTCAAGAATTATTTAACTTTTATTCAATTATTTTTAAATTTTTGTTTGAAAAAGATATTTTTCGCCTATCATATTGTTATTAAAACATTGGAGGGAAAATGGAAGAATCAGGAAAGCATCCAGCGATGGTTGTCGAAATGGCTGATGGCACGAAGAGAAATGTTTCCTTCGAGGAACTCGTTCTATCAAACAACATAACCGCCGAAGCAGTCGTCAGACTCCTCATAGATAAAGGTATTTTTACCGCAGATGAGTTTGTCGACGAGCTCAAAAAAATTCAGGACGAACGAATGAAGGGAAATGTCGAGAAAAATTGAAAAGAAACATAGCGAAAATTTAAATGGAAATGAATCACTAACTAATCATTCAAACGATGAGATAGAACTACCACTAATTTGGCGGTCGCATCCCGCGGCGGAAAACCGCACCAAAGGAATCATAGCAATTATCGTGATAACTACTGCGGGGATATTTTCAGCTATCTATATGAAATCACTGTTCTGGGGGATTTTCGCTGTCGCCTTGTTATTTCTCGGACTAGCGAGATTCTTTTTCCCGACAGATTACGCGGTGGATTCGACAGGGGTAAGAGAAAAATTTTTAGGAACGGAAAAAATAGCGAGTTGGCGCCGATTCAAAAGAGTTCTTGTTCATAAAAACGAAATTTTCCTTTCTCCTTTCCCTAAAAAACATATATTGGATAGATTTAGAGGGTTTTTCATCAGGGCACCGGATGAAAAAACCGCAAAATTTATCGCGGGAATGGTGAAAGATGCCTTACGATAAAGATTTCTGGCATATCGATTGGCAAGAGGAGTTTTCCACAGAAATAACCGAGCCACAGCTTAAAGCAATCGAAAAGGTCGCAAAAGAAGTTGTCGATAGAGGGTTGGCTGCTCCTGTTATTATGTTCCTCGAGTCGGTGAAACCATTGAACTGGATGGCAAGCCAATTGATGCTCGTTCTCGAACCGTTTTACGCCTGGGTTTTCGGATACCGCGAACTTATCGATTTCAGACGGGCTTTGAACAAGCGAGAATCTGTCCCGATTTTAATCGAGAAAATCGAGCAATACGAACGCGAAAGAATTGAAAAATCGAAAAAGTCGCGAAAAGGAATATTGAAAAAAATATGGCAGAAAATCAGAGGTAAAAAAGATGGTCAGCAAAATAATTAAAATATCGGCGATTTTAATATTCACATCGTTCGCTTTCGCACAACAGAAGCCCGATGCAGTCGAACTGGTGCGATTGAAATTCGGCGGCGGAAGCGATTGGTATAATGGTCCAACCGAACTGCCTAATCTCGCAAAATTCGTGAAGGAAAACGCGGGTATAAATGCTATCGCAACAGGCAAATATGTCGAGCCACTCGACGAAGAAATTTTCAACTATCCGTTCATTTTTATGACAGGACACGGAAACTGTTTTTTCACACAAGCCGAAGCCGAAAAGATTAGACAATACCTTTACGCCGGCGGTTTTCTGTTCGTCAACGACGACTACGGACTCGATAAGGCATTCAGGCGCGAACTCAAAAAGATTTTCCCCGATAAGGAACTCGTCGAATTGCCGTTCGACAACGAATTGTATCATTGTTTCTACGATTTCCCCAACGGATTGCCAAAAATCCACGAGCACGATGGCAAACCGCCACAAGGATTCGGGATATTCATCGATGGCAGGCTCGCACTATTCTACGACTACGAGTCCGATATCGCAGACGGCTGGGATGACCCCGATGTTCACGGCGACCCGCCGGAAAAGCGACAAGCCGCTTTAAG
>CAYRNI010000049.1:0-13951 GCA_964425665.1 uncultured bacterium | reverse complement strand
TTAAATAAATTTATGATTGGAGATACAATGTTCAAAGAACCGAGACCTCTATCTCATCTTTCGTTTGCACTGGTGGTAATAGGACTTTTGCTCTATGCGATTTCCAAATATTTTCCCGAGCAATCTGTTGCTCTAATAGGGCTTTCACTCGTGTTTTATCTTACGGCTTTTCCATTTTCTGTGCTCGCGGTTATGAGGAACTGGCGAGCTCCAAAAGATAGGCGACTCGATATGTGGCATTCCATCGAGGTCGGTGTCGGGCTTCTCCCGTTTTTCATCACGATAATACTGGTCGCCTATGCACTTTGGTTTGTGAGGTGATTGATGCGGATAATAGTCCAAAAATATGGTGGTAAAAGTGTAGCCAATATCGAGCGGATTCGTAAGGTCGCAGAGATGGTGGTCGAAAGGCATATCGCTGGCGAGGGACTCGTCGTCGTGGTGTCTGCGATGGCTGATACCACAGACCAACTGTTGAATTATGCTCGTATGATTTCGCCGAATCCGTCCGAGCGGGAATTGGATATGCTTCTGACCGCAGGCGAGAGAATATCGATGGCTCTTCTATCCATAGCGATATGGGAACTTGGACACAGTGCGATATCTTTCACGGGTTCGCAAAGTGGTATCATCACCGACGATGTTCATACTCGTGCGAGAATTATCGAGATAAGAGCATCGAGGATAATCGAGGAAATCCAGCGAGGGCGGATAGTGATAGTGGCAGGTTTTCAAGGTGTATCGGCGAAGCGCGAGATAACAACATTGGGCAGAGGCGGTTCCGATACCACAGCGGTGGCTCTCGCCTGTGCGCTGGGAGCGGATAGGTGCGAAATATACTCCGATGTCGATGGTCTGTATTCCGCCGACCCGAAAATCTGTGGCGATGCTTTTCATATATCTGAAATCGATTACGAAACGCTTTTCGACCTTGCATTTTTCGGCTCGAAAATTATTCATCAGCGTGCTATCGAGTTGGCGAGAAAATTCGACATCCCGATTTTACTCGCCTCGAGCATTAAAAGGGGGAAATACACTATGGTAAAGAGTAAAGCGATGGAGGGTGCAACTTTTTCGGCTGTCTCGATGCAGCCAGAAGTTCTGTGGCTGTCGGTTAAAATGCCAGAGAGGCGGTTGAAGCCATTTTGGAATGAACTCGACAGTATAAGAACGAGTATCCGAAATCCATCGATTTCTGTGGATAACGGATGGGCGACGATTGTTTTTTGGACTTTACCTGAAAATTCTGACGAAATAAAGGAAATTCTCGAAAATTTCGACGAAATAGAATTCGAACTCGAGGAATCCGCCTTAGTCTCCATTTCTGGATGGGGGCTGGCTGAATCGCCTGAGGCTACTGCGGACATCATCGAGGTGATGCAGAAAAACTCGCTAAAATTCGATTTCATCGGAACGACGAACAGGTCGATATTTTTGATACTCGACAGAAACGAGGCAAAGAAAACAATGGAACTTATTCACAGAGAACTGATAGCAAAATAATCCATCGTATTTTTTATCGGGGAAATAGAATTTGACTCTTTATCACACATTCTATTGCATCATTGAAGAGAACAGATAAGATTTTGTATAAAAATTGTTGCGTTCTCAAAAAATGTTTGTATAATTAAAAGCATTTTCGGGCGGATAGCTCAGCTGGTGAGAGCGCCTGCCTTACAAGCAGGAGGCCGGTGGTTCGAATCCACTTCCGCCCATTAGGATTAGATAATTATGACGGAGAAACCGAAAATATATCGCAACGAGGAGATTCCATACGAGGAACCCGAGGCAGTGGAAAGAGCTGTCAATGCGTTCAAACGGTTGCCTGGAATCGGCGACAGGACAGCGAGAAGAATTATATATTGGCTTCTCGGGGCATCGAAAGATACATTCGGCGAGTTCGTCGATTCGCTAAAAAATCTCGGCGAGCAGACGAAAACTTGCTCGATATGTTTCAATATATCCACATCTGACCCTTGCCATATCTGTTCCAGCCCGGAGCGAGACCATTCGACTATATGTGTCGTCGCCGAGCCGCAGGACTTGGCTGCTATCGAGAACACGAGAATTTATAATGGCGTTTATCATATTCTCGGTGGAGTTCTCGACCCGCTGAAAGGAATCGGACCAGAACAGTTGCATATAGATGAACTAATAAAACGGGTTTCATCCGAAGAGGTGAACGAGGTAATTCTGGCACTCGACCCATCGAACGAAGGTGAAATCACGGCGAAGCATCTATCGAAGCTGCTCGCGCCTACTGGAGTAAAAATAACGGTTCTCGCTCGGGGAATTTCATCGGGAAGCACGCTCGAATTTGTCGACCCAAAAACATTGACAAATGCTCTAATGAACAGGAAACCTATATAAAGATTCTAATATCGCATCATCTTCGAGCCTAACCTCGATTCAAACGAGTATTTTCACCCGATACACTCATCCAGAACTGTGGGAACAAAAATTTTATTTGTAATTAATTTAGTAGAGACGATGAAATTTATGCTCTCGATTTCTTGTGCCATAAGGAGCTTATTTTGTCGTATTTTTTCGGATTTGTTTCTTTTAGTTTCTCGAGATAGCCATCTATTAGTATCCACAAAAAAGTTAGGATAAACATACCGATGAACGAAACCGCTCCCATCAATGCTTTTTTAGGGCGATATTTTTTCTCGGGCGGTTGAGCTTTTGTTATTATATGCAGTGTGGAGGTTTTCCTTTGCTCTTCTATCTTTGCTTGCTCATACTGTTGACGGAGCATTTCATACAGAATTTCCTGTATTTTTACATCTCTGTAAATTCTGGCATACTTGACAATCAAGTCGGGATATTTGTCGAGCGGTGTTCCAAGAATGAGATTATCGCCCTTCGTCTCGAGACTCGATATTTTCTTGCGAATTTCATCAGCCTGCGCCCGATATTCCATAAGTTCTGGTGAATAATCGATACCATTATTTCGCATCGCCGCTATTTGCACATCCAAAAGAGACATCTGAGCGTAAAGCTGGGCTATATTTTCTACCGCAACCTTAGCTTGGTCCTCGAGCGAAATCGCTTTATTTTTCTCCTGAAATTGCACGAGTGAATCCTCGACGACTTTAAGTTCTTTTTCGCATTCGGCGAGCCTATTTTCGAGAAACTCTCGTGTTCTCCGTGCCGTTGTTGTGTGAACCTTACGCAAAGTCCTATCGAGAAGCGAAACTATTTCGTTAGTTATATCGGCGGAAACTTGCGGGTTTTTATCCTCGTATCCTACGGTCAAAATACCTTCCTGTGCGATATCCACATATAAATGAGAATTATAGCGCTTTCTTGCAAAATACATATTTTTCGCGTGGTATTTTCGTTTTAGGTCGAACTTAGTGATAATTGAGTCGGCGATACCATTCGATTTAATCATAGCCGCCCATAAATCTGTTGGTGAAACCATAAATGGCAATGTGAAACTGCCTTCACCACCGAGTCCCATAATTCCGCCCATCATCCCACCTAAAATATTTGCGACACCCTCTCCTGAGGAATACGGCGGAAGTATCTGTGTCTCGGCACGATACCATTTAGGCATAATGAAACCGATTGCAACAGCGATTATCCCCGCCAATATCGGAAGTAAAATCAAGAACTTTATCTTTCTACCGATATGATATATCGCATCGAATATTGTGTATTCTGTTTCTTCGCTCATCTCGTCAATCTATCCACTAAATAATATACTGAAATCGAAGCACTAACAACCTTAGCTACAGATTCGAACAAATCTTTAAATCTATCGAATACTGAGTGATTAACTATTATAACATCGCCGGGTTTGAGCATATCGTTTTCACCGAGCGAAATTTTCTTGCCGTTCCTGTATATGGTTATTCTTCGCTCTGTTCCTTTTTCTGTGGGACCACCTGCCAGTGCGATATAGGCATACGGAGAAAAATTAGGGTAATATGGGAATGCTCCACCATTCATAACGAGCCCGCCAACGATGATAGAATCCAAATGTGCGGGGAATATCACGACATCGTTATTTTCGAGAGGAATGTCCTCGGTGAGCATATTCACAGCGATTACATCGTTCCCTCTGATGACCTGCACATTCGTAAATTCAGACGATTGAGTGAAAACACCGAGTCTCTGAGCGATATTCCGAACGGTTTCATCGCCTTCGAGACCATAGAAACCACTTCTGATACCTGTTCCAAAAATTCTAATTATACCATTCTTGCCGTTGACAGGAGGGATGAACACAACATCACCATCGAAAAGATACGGGTTATAATCTATGTCGCCATCTGCGAAGTAGCGTGTCATATCGACGGTTATCGTATCGCCATTTCGCTTTAAAATTTTGATATTCGTCAAATCTGCGATACCATCGGTTCCACCGGCGAGTTGCACCAAATCCCAAAGTCTCTGTGTCGCAGCGAGTTGATAGCCACCCGGAAATTTCACCGCTCCTGTGATATTCGCCCAGAAAACTCTGACCGATGCGAGCGTAACCGCAAACCTTTTGGGATGATAAGCCTTCTCGATTTCATCCAGAATTTTTTTCTTGCCATCGTTCCATTTCAAACCGCCGATTTCGACAGGTCCATATCCGGGAATCACAGCCATCCCATCGGGAGTTACAGATACGAGTTCGTCTATCGTTATCGCGGACCAAATTTGAATCCTCAACACATCGTTTGGACCGATTATGTATTTATCGCCATCGATGACGCCATCGAGTGGAGTATATTGTAATTGCTGCAATTTCTGAGATGCCTGCTTTTGAGCGTTTTTAAATTTTTCGATATTACTTTGAATTTGTGCAGCGCCAGATTGAACAGCACTTCCCGAAACGCCGAGATTTTCGGGTTTAGATTGCCGCTTTATTTTATCCAGGTCTAATACCTGCCCAAACAAAATACAAGAAAGCAGAAAAACGATGAAAATGTAGGTCTTTTTCCACATATTTTGATAACTTAAAAATTTTGCCGATTTACGCAATGATTTTTTAAATGTATCGAAATTAAAGTGAATTATGCCAAAAAATTGATTAAAGCGAAGGCATAATACAATCGGGTTAGAGTAATTTATTCGCCATATTTGTAATATGCTGCGCAAGCCCCTTCCGATGAAATCATACACGGTCCCTGTGGATTTTGCGGAGTGCATTGCACTCCGAAAAGCGGGCAATCGGTCGGTTTCGATGCACCGAGAATCACTCTATCGCATTTGCAGGCAGGATTATCCTTAGCATCGGGGAAATCAGGGATATCGAATTTCCGCTGAGCATCGAACTCGGCGAATTCCTCGCGGATGGCGAGTCCCGAATTTGGCAATATCCCTATACCGCGCCAATCTGAGTCGCAAGGTTCGAAAACCTCGTCGATTATCTTCTGAGCGAACTCGTTGCCGCTTTCAGTCACAACACGCCTGTATGCGATTTCGATTCGAGGAGTATTTTCCACGAGCATTTCTGTCAGTAAATAAATTCCCTCGATTATATCCATCGGCTCGAACCCTGTCACTACGCCTGGTTTTCGGTATTTTTCCGCTATGAACCGATATGGTCTCGCACCGATTATCGCACTTACATGCCCCGGCAGAATGAAACCATCCACCGCGATATCGGGCGACCGACAGATTATGTCGAGAGGTATCGGTATCGTTTTCGCCGATGATAGCACGGAAAAATTTTTCAAATTATGCTCCTTCGCCGTTTTGATAGTCCCTGCGATTGTGGGGACAGTCGTTTCAAAACCTACACCGATGAATACGACCTCGTCGTCGGGATTTTCACGAGCTATATCGAGGGATTCCAATGGAGAATATACGACCTCGACCTTCGCCCCTCGCGATTTCAATTGAAAAAGCGATGTTCCATTAACGGGAACTTTCATCATATCGCCGAATGTTGCGACGATTTTACCATTTTCAGCCAGCCAGATGGTTTTTGCGATATCGCTCGCGGGAGTAACGCATACGGGGCATCCCGGTCCTGATAGAAGTTCTATGCTCGGGGAGAGCATCGGACGAAAACCAGCACGGGAGATAGCGACTGTATGTGTTCCGCAAACCTCCATCAGACGAATTTTTCTATCACCTAAAAGCGATTTTATTTGCGAAACTATTTTGGGGATTTCTTCTAATTTCAAAGTCATTTTCCTCGAACAGTTTAATTCATAGAAATTCTGTCGTTCGATGTTCCATTGTCAAGTTATATTTTCTCGGAATTTGAAATAAGAAAATATCTAACTTCAAAAATTATGAAAAAATTGAAAAAAAATTTGCTTTTTTAAAAATAAAATATATAATTTGAAACCATTTTTTTTATTAGAAACCACGACGCCAAAAATTTATTTAACCTAATTGGAGGTGCTTATGCCCAGTATAGAAGTTCACAAGGACCATTGTAAAGGTTGCGGGCTATGTATCGATATTTGCCCAACAAATGTTATCGAGTTCTCTAAAGAAATCAATAACTTGGGCTATCATCCCGCACAGTATAAAGGAGAAGGGTGCACTGGCTGCACGCTTTGTTTTTACACCTGTCCTGAGCCCGATGCGATAGTAGTGCATCGTAAGGACTAATTTTAAATCAATAATGTGAGGTGAATTATGGCTAAAGAGTTAATCAAAGGTAATGAAGCAGTTATAAAAGGAGCGCTTCTCGCGGGCTGCGATGCCTATTTCGGCTACCCGATAACTCCTGCATCGGAAATCGCTCACGCCGCCGCAAAGTATTTTCCTCTCGCAGGAAAAGTTTTTCTTCAGGGCGAATCGGAAGTCGCATCTATCCAAATGTGCTATGGAGCTGCTGGCGCCGGTGTCCGTGTTATGACGGCATCTTCGGGACCGGGGCTTTCCCTCAAACAGGAGGGTATTTCGTATGCAGCTGGCTCGGAACTGCCCATCGTAATCATTGATGTTGTTAGAGGCGGTCCAGGATTGGGGAACATCGCTCCCGAGCAGGCAGATTACAATCAAATGGTTAAAGGCGGTGGGCACGGAAATTATAAACTTCTCGTTCTCGCGCCGAATTCTGCTCAGGAGATGTGCGACCTTACTATGCTCGCATTCGAACTGGCGGATAAATATCGTAATCCTGTGGTCGTGCTTACAGATGGTTTCAACGGACAAATGATGGAACCTGTGGAGTTTCCTGAACCTGTTAAAAACAAACCTGATAAAACAGATTGGGCTGTTATGGGCGATGCAAAAACCAGAAAGAATCTGATAAATTCTATTTATCTCGACCCGAGCGAGTTGGAACAGCACAATATCAAACTTCAGAAAAAATATGAAGAAATGGAGAAAAATGAGATTCGTTTCGAGGATTATAAATTAGACGATGCAGAGATAATCGGTATTTCCTACGGAACGGTTTCGAGAGTTATGACTTCCGCGGTGGATGAAGCACGCAAGAAAGGTATCAAAGTAGGGATGCTTCGACCTATAACTCTATTCCCATTTCCAAAGCCGAAAATTATCGAACTGGCAGAATCCGATAGGGTGAAAGCTTTTGTCACGGTGGAAATGTCCAATGGGCAAATGGTCGATGATGTGCGACTGGCTGTGGAGGGAAGAAAGCCCGTTCATTTCTATGGAAGAATGGGAGGAGTCGTTCCTAAGGTTGTCGAAATTGTCCAACAATTTGAAAAAGCACTTAAATAGCGTGTTTAGGAGGAATAAAAATGGCACAGTTAAAAAATACACTCGAGAAACCGAAATCCTTTTACGATGTGTTCTTGCGTAAACCAGATAAATATCAGCAAGATACGCATTATTGTCCCGGGTGTGGGCACGGGATTTTGCACAAATTTATCGCCGAGGCAATCGACGATTTCGGTATCGCAGACCGAACCATTATGATTTCCCCTGTCGGATGTTCGGTATTCGTTTATTATTACTTCGATACGGGAAATTTCCAGGTTGCACACGGGCGAGCACCAGCAGTGGCTACTGGCATAAAGAGAAATCGTCCCGATTCCATCGTAATCGCATATCAAGGTGATGGCGACCTCGCTGCTATCGGCGGAAACAATATCCTTCAGGCTGCAAACCGCGGAGAGGATATAACGGTTTTCTTTGTCAATAATGCGATTTATGGGATGACGGGCGGTCAGATGGCGCCGACGACACTTATCGGGCAGAAAACGATGACAAGTCCCTACGGTAGGAAAGCCACCTGGGAAGGCTATCCGCTCAAAGTGTCCGAGCTTCTATCTACACTCGAAGCCCCCGCATATATCGAACGAGTGGCATTGACTTATGGCAAGGAATTGATGAAGGCACGCAAAGCGGTTCGGAAAGCGATTCAAACACAGATAGAGGGTAAAGGTTTCTCTATGGTGGAGGCATTGTCTATGTGTCCGAGTGGATGGCGAATGACACCTGTCGATGCTAAAAAGTGGGTTCAAGATGTTTTGACGAAAACATTTCCGCTCGGTGTTTATAAAGATGTTACCGCAGAGAGAGAAAAAGGTTCTTGGCACAGAAAATTCGAGCAAGTGCCGGTGGAAAAATATCACGAACTTCTCGGTTTGACAGGCATAGCGAAAGAAACAAAGGGCGATATGTCTAAGGTCGAGGAGAAATATCGCAATCCCGAAATTTTGATTGCGGGATTCGGTGGACAGGGAGTTCTTTTGCTCGGTAAAACGCTTGCAGAAGCCGGTATGAGACACAACTGGAATTCCACTTGGATACCATCCTATGGTCCAGAGATGCGCGGTGGAACAGCGAACTGCCATGTGAAAATATCGGATGGAAGAATAGGCTCTCCTGTGGTAGATAATCCTGATATATTGGTCGTTCTGAACCAGCCCTCGCTCGATAGGTTCGAAAAAGACCTCAAACCTGGCGGACTGCTGATATACAATACCACGATGATTCACAAAAAGCCGACGAGAACAGATATAGATATACTGCCGATGCCCGCATCCGAAATGGCAGATAAATTAGGTTCTCTTCGTGTAGCAAATATGGTTGTTGTCGGTGCGATTATGGAAAAAACAAATCTGTTCGATTCCGATGTCGTATTCGATGCTCTGAATACTGTGGTGTCTCACAAGAAATTCATCCCGATGAATATCGATGCCATCAAAGCGGGAATCGATTATGTGAAAAATTATAAGGGATAGTGCTTCGATTGTCCCAAAAATATCCATATTTGACCCGTCCTCGATAAAAGGGCGGGTTTTTTAATGGAGGGCGAGTTTTTAATTTGGAAAGCATTGGGATTTTAAAATAGTCGAAGGTTCTTGCGAAAATTTTTATGAAATTATATATTTTATAGATGAAGTCGAATGAGCAGAAAAAATTAAAGGTTCTAATCGATGGCAGTTCGGGTATGCTCGGAACCGATATTTTACCTATTCTCCGAAAACATTTCGAGATTTATGCTCCATCGCGAAATGAAATGGATATAGTCGATGAGACCGCCGTAGATAGAATATTTTCCTCGAATAAATTCGATTGGGTAATTCATCTCGCTGCATCAACAGACCTCGATTGGTGCGAGGATAATCCGGATGAGGCTCTACGCATCAATGCCTATGGAACAAAAAATATGGCGGAAAATTGTGCAAGATATGGTGTGAAAATGATATACATATCTACCAGCGGTGTGTTCTCTGGCAGACACAAAAAGCCGTATAATGAAAATGATATTCCCGAGCCGGCAAATGTGTATGGCAAAAGCAAATATCTCGGCGAGCAATTCGTCAGACAAATACTGCCCGAGCAAAATTTTTTGATTCTTCGTGTGGGTTGGTTGTTCGGCGGTGGAAAAAACGACAAGAAATTCGTGGGGAAAATGTTCAATCTCATTCGGGAAAGACCTAAGGTATATGCAGTTCGAGACATATTCGGTTCGCCGAACTATTCTGTCGATATCGGAAGGACAATAGTCGAGTTAATCGATTCGGGAGCATACGGAACATTTCATATCGCCAACTCGGGCGAACCTGCGAGCAGATACGATGTGGCAAAATCCATACGAGATTTTGCGGATGTCGAAACCGAGGTCGTTCCAGTTCCCGCCGATAAATTTCCAACTAAGGCTTTTCGCCCGCCTATGGAGGCTATCGAATCGATTAAAATCGAAGATGTATTGGGACATAGATTGCGTCATTGGAAAGATGCACTCCAAGAATATATAAGCAGATTGAAAAGCGGAGATATAGAATATAAAATATGAGCGAGGATAGAAATTACATTATAGCAAATGGTATTGTCGCCGATGGTGTTTCCACTTTCATCGAGGATGGTGCTTTGCTCATCGAAGGTGGCAAAATCGCGAAAATCGGCAGGGCAGAGGATTTCGCAAATCTCGATGCCGAATATATAGATGTCGGCGGAAGAATTGTTATGCCCGCATTCTTGAATGGTCATCATCATCTTTACTCCGCGCTGGCGACAGGGATTTCTCCTGTCGGGGAAATCCATAATTTTGTGAATATTTTAGAAAATCTCTGGTGGCGGCTGGATAAAATTCTCGATGAGGAAACTGTTTATATCTCTGCACTCGTCGGGATAATAGATTCGGTCAAGTGCGGTGTGACGACAATTTTCGACCATCACGCATCGATGAATTTCGTGAGCAGCAGTCTCGATGTCATTGCTGAGGCGTTTAAAATCGCCGGCGTAAAGGGTCTTCTCTGTTTCGAGACATCGGATAGAATGGGGGAGGACGAGGTCGAAAAACATATCGAGGAAAATCTTCGATTCTATGGGAAACACGAGCATTCTAAGAACATCAAAGGTGCATTCGGACTTCACGCAAATTTCACTTTGAGTGAAAGAACACTCGAAAAAATCGCCGAACGGAAGCCAGAAAATATGCCGATTCACATCCATTGCGGCGAGGATATTTTCGATTTCGATTACTGCCGAAATCTCGGATACTCCGGTCCTGTCGATAGGTTGGAGAAATTCGGATTGCTCGATGATAATTCGCTTCTCGCTCACTGCGTTAATCTGAGCGAGCGAGATTACGAACTCATCCGCAAAATCCAGCCGATTGTTATAACGAATCCGGAATCGAATGCGAACAATCGGGTTGGGAAAATGAACCGTGAGAAAATCGGCAGATATATTCTCGGCACCGATGGAATGAGTGGTGATATAATCGCATCACTGCGTTCACTTTACCTTCTGGGTGATGGTATAGGTGAAAATTTCGATGAATTGGGCGATGTTCTTTTCGCAAATCGATATGAAGTTCAGCGGAGATTTTTTCCCGACACGGGCGAGTTCAGAGTCGGAGCGAGCGCCGATATCGCCGTTCTCGATTACATCCCGATTACGCCGATAAATCGCGAGAATTTGTTGGGTCATCTGATATTCGGTGCGAAAACCGCGAGAACATTTTTGACGATGTCGAGCGGAAATATCTTATATCGCAGTGGCGAGATAAAATTTGTCGACGAGCAAGAAATTATTTCAAGGGCAAAAGTTTTAGCAAAAAAATTGGTGGATAAATTTTATGGATAACAAAAATCATCGGAGGTATTATGCCCGACTCGAGTGTTAAAATTGCCGGTATCGAATTTAGAAATCCTGTTATGCCCGCGGCTGGTCCCAATGTTCGCGATGCGGAGTTGATGCGTAAGGCAGTCGAGGGCGGTGCCGGTGCTATCGTGACGAAAACGATTTCTATCGTTCCAGCCGACGACCCGCGACCGACCATACGAAAGACCGCCTGCAACGGCATTATGAACTGCGAGACCTGGTCCGAAATCCCGGCGGATGAATTTATCGCGGATTGCAAAAAGGTAAAAAATCTCGGCGTCCCGCTGATAGTTTCCATCGGATATAAAGCCGACGAGGTCGCCAGACTCGGCAAAATCGTTCAATCCGAACTCGAACCCGATGGAATCGAATTTTCCACCCACTATGTCGGCAGACAGGTAGAGCCACTCGTGGAAATCGCGAAATCGCTTCGCCAGAGTGTCGATGTTCCGATATTTATGAAGATTTCGCCGAATTTTCTCGGCATCGAGGAACTCGCTGTTGCCGTATCGCCCTATGTCGATGGTTTCGTGGCGATAAATTCTTTCGGTCCTGTTCTCGATTTCGACCCGGAAAATATCGAACCCAAACTCGGCTCGCAGTATGGTCAGGGATGGCTATCTGGCGCTCCGATTTTACCCATCGCACTTCGCATAGTCCATCAAATAACATCGGTGCAGGAAAAACCTGTTATCGGTGTCGGTGGAATCTCTCGTGGCATCGATGCGATAAAGTTCGTTATGGCGGGAGCATCCGCCGTGCAGGTTTGCTCGGCTGCTATCCAGAAGGGCAATTCGATTTATGGCAAAATCGCGGGCGAAATCGATGACTGGCTCGAAAAACACGGATATAGTTCTCTCGCTGAAATAAAGGGAATGTATCGTAGAAGTTTGCAAAACCGCAGAGAATTTTCACAAAAGCCCGTGATGACAATAGACGAATCGAAATGCACAGGCTGTAAGGCTTGTATATCTCGGTGTGTTCAGGGAGCATTATATTTTGCGGACGACAAGGCGAAAGTCGTAGCGGAAAATTGCATCGGTTGTGGATACTGTCAGGATTTCTGCGCGTTCGATGCGATGAAATTGCAATGATAAAAAAATATAGAAAGAGGTTGAACGATGGATATTTCGAATGAAATCGTATCGAAATCTCGAAAATACCGCGATTACACGGCAAAAAATTTGTCTGAAATCGTGAAGATACCATCGCTGAGCGGACAGGAAAAGGATGTTATCGAAAGAATTGCCGATATGCTCGAAAGTGCGGGTTTCGACGAGGTAAAAATCGATGGACTCGGTAATTTAATCGGTCGTATTGGAAGTGGAGATAAGAAACTGGTTTTCGATGCTCATATCGATGTGGTCGATACTGGCGATTTGTCCCAGTGGGAATTCGAGCCATTTTGCGGAAAAATCACATCGGATAAAGTTTTGGGGCGAGGTTCCACCGACCAGAAAGGCGGTGCCGCATCGATGATTACCGCAGGCAGAATTCTCAAAGAACTCGGATACGATGACAAATTCTCGCTCTATTTCACATTCACGATTATGGAGGAGGACTGCGATGGTATGTGCTGGAACTATCTAATCGAAACGGGCGAACTCGTTCCAGATTTCGCCGTGCTCACCGAACCGACAAATCTATCGGTGTATCGTGGTCATCGTGGAAGAATGGAGGTCGAGGTATTTTTCGATGGCATTTCTGCTCACGGAGCGATGCCCGAGCGAGGTGATAACGCCGTATATAAAGCTTCTCGCGCCGCATTGGAAATAGAAAAGTTAAATGAAAATTTGAAATACGATGAATTTCTCGGTAAGGGAACTGTTGTGCTTTCGATGATTCGCTCTGAGTCGCCATCGCTGTGCGCCGTGCCGGATAAATGTATTTTTCATCTCGACCGCAGATTGACCTGGGGCGAAACGAAGGACAGCGCAATAGCAGAAATCCGAAATGCTGTCGGCGATGATGCCGAAATTGTCGTGCCAATATACGATAGAAAGAGTTTTAAGGGCATCGCTCATCCGCAGGAGAAATATTTTCCCACCTGGAAAATCGAGGAAAGTCATCCATTGGTGCAGGCGGGAAGAAAAACAGCGAAAATCGTTCTCGGGAAAGAACCTGTAATCGACAAATGGACTTTTTCCACTAATGGTGTAGCGATTTGCGGGAAGCACAAAATCCCTGCAATCGGTTTCGGACCGGGAAACGAAATCTATGCCCACGCACCCAACGAATTCGTTCCAATCGACGACCTCGTGAGTGCATCGGCATTTTATGCCTTGCTGCCGTATATGATGTAGGGAAATCGGAAATCCCAATCGGTCGGATGTAGTTGGATTCCGTTATCGTTTTGCATTGCGAGTATTTCGCCCATAGTGTATTTTCCTTTTATAACTATTTTTCTGAATCCCGAAGAAATTGGGAACTTTCGCCTCGCTCAATTTCTTATTGCAACTAATTA